>WRCZ01000565.1 GCA_009783685.1 Actinomycetes bacterium | reverse complement strand
CTGGATCACCGACGAGGGGTCCACCAACGGCACCTTCGTCCACGGGTACCGGCTCGCTCCCCTGGAGCCGGCGGCCGTGCGGCCCGGCGACACGGTGCGGTTGGCCGCCGACGTCACCGTCCACGTCATGATCTAGCCGCGCCGGGCCCCGACTTGCGCCGGGCCCCGACTTGCCCCGGGCCCCGACTTGCGCCGGTCCCGAACCGGCTCCTGATCAGCGCTTCGGCTCGGGCCTTCCCGCCGTGTAGGCGGCGACGCAGCGTGCCAGCGGATGGTCGGCGCCCAGGGCCGAGGCCGTGTCGCCGGTCAGCTTCTCCAGGCGGCGCACCACCGCCGCCACGCCGTGCAGCCCCTCCAGCGCGCGGGCCCTGCCGAACTGCGCGGCAAAGGAGGCGGGTTCCCGTTCCGCGCCCTGGCGCGAGATCTGCTGCATGGCCTGCCAGTAGCGGCGGTCGGCGTCCGCGAAGCGGCCGTTCTGCAGCAGCCCCTCGCCCTCCTCCAGGAGGGTCCACACCAGGTGCCGGGCGCCCTGGTCCAGCATGGTCGGGCTGCGCTGCACCACCGGCCCGGGACGCGCCATCGCGCGCAGCCGGGCCGCCACCTCGCCCGCGTTCGCCGGGCGCTCGTCCGGATGCTTGGCGAGCATCTCGTGGACCAGGCGGGCCAGTTCCGGCGGCACGTCGGGGCGGCGGTCCTCCAGCGGCTCCGGCGTCTCGTGCACATGCAGGTAGGCGAAGCCCAGGTAGGTGCTGGAGGAGAAGGGCGGGCCCTCCGCCAGCAGCGCGTACAGGACGCAGCCCACCGAGTACAGGTCGGACTGCCCGGTGACCTCGTGCCCCTGGGCCTGCTCGGGCGAGAAGTAGGCGGGGGAGCCCATCACGGCGTGCGGGTCGGTGTACCGGGTCAGCGTCGAGTCGCGCTGCGCCACCAGCCCGAAGTCGAGGATCTTCACCACCCCGTCGGGCAGCAGCATCAGGTTCTCCGGCTTGACGTCCCGGTGCACCAGGCCGCGCTCGTGGGCGTGTTGCAGCCCCGAGCAGATCTGCGCGCCGTAGGTGAGGACGTCGCTGACCGGCAGCCCGCCGCGCGCCAGCAGGACATGGCCGAAGTCCGTGCCGCGCAGCAGCTCCATCACGATGAACGGCCGGCCCTCGTGCTCGCCCGCGTCGTGGACCGTGGCCACGTTGGGGTGGCTGAGCGCCGCCGCGGCCACCGCCTCGCGCCGGAACCGGCCCTGGCGCTCGCTGCGTTCCCCGTCCGCCCACTCGTCGCGCAGGGTCAGCACCTTCACCGCGACCCGGCGGCCGAGGCCCTGGTCCACGGCCGCGTACACCTGCCCGAACCCGCCGCCGCCGAGCGGCTCCTCCAGCCGGTACCGGCCGCTGAGGACCGTACCGACCCCTATCCCTTCAGCCACGCCGCGCCGTCCCCTGCCCGATCCCGTTCCCGATCCCGTCCGACCAGCCCCGAGCCGGGCTGCTTCCGGCCGGGTTGCCCCCGGCCGGCCCGTGTCCGGCCGGGCCCCGCGTGCCGCCCACTCATGCCGGGTCGCCCCCGAGCCCGTCGTCGGACAGCGGGAGCGGCACGCTCAGCATGGTGGGACCGGCCGCGGAACTCTGCTGCTGGGGACCGACCGTACCGTCCTTCGCGTCCTCCTCGAACACGAACTGCCGTCCGCTGGGCAGCAGCTCCAGGCGGTCGTGCAGCACCACCGAGTCGCCGCGGCGCAGTGTCCAGGCCGTCCCGCGGTACAGCGGCACCAGCTCGTCACCGGTGGGGCGGGCGTGCCGGATGCGCGTGCCATTGGCGCTGCGCTCGTCGAGGACGGTCAGCATCCTGCCGTCGTAGGCCAGCACCACATGGGTGCGGCTGACCGCCTCCACCGCATGGTCGTCCACCCACGCGCCGAGCGCGATCCCGCCGCCGGCCGGCGCGCGCCCGACGGCCAGCGGCTCGCCCGCGGTCACCATGAAGCGGCCCCTGACCGTCCCGTCCATCACGATCTTGACCTGGGCGCGGCGCGGCCGCGGCCCGGCGTCGGCCAGGGGCGCGCCGTGCGTGGGGCACAGCACCTGGTCCTTGCGGCGGCGGGGGAGCGCGGTGCTCGGGCGGTCGGCCGCGCCGAAGAGCGGGCACCCGGGCTCGGGGCAGCGCCAGTCCCGGCTGAGCACGGCCACGTGCCCGCTCGGGGCCCAGCGCCGCAGCACGCCGGCCTCCAGCAGCAGCCCCTCCTCCTCCTTGCGGGACACCTGCCACTCCGGTGGCACCGGCATGATCCGCGGCCGCACCCCCAGCACGCCGTCCTCGCCGAGGAACGGCCGCAGGAAGTGCTCGCGGTCGCCGGGTATCCACGGGTAGGCGCGGTGGAAGTCGAGGAAGTTGTCGCCGCTGACCACCCGCAGCTCCAGGGCGTCGGCCAGCTCCAGGATCCGGTCGTCGGCGCGCGGGAGCACCTCCAGCAGCCCGTCGCGGTACCAGCCGTCCAGGCGCTCGCGCTCCTGCGCGGTCAGCCGCCCGTCGGTGAGCAGGGACCGGTCGGTGATCGCGTACACCTGGACCGCAGGGTCGCGGGCGAACTCCGCCAGCGCGTCGAGCAGCGCCGAGAACCGCGCGAGGTCCGCCGGTCTGTCGCCGCCCAGTGCCGGCTCCCGTACGACGTTGGCCACATCGACGACGTAGTCCGCGGCGGAGGCATCAAGCGTCAACCGGCTCTCGCACTGCATATGACCAGAAGCTAGCACCGCCCGCCGCGGCCGGTCCCGGGAATGATCGGCACCGTCACCGGTATCGGCGTGATCTGTCCGGCGCGGGACGTCACTGTCAGTGGCGCGCCGTAGGCTGGCCCCCCTATGGACGACTCATCCCGCCCGACGCCTTCGGCGGAGGGACCCTCAGCACTCAAGGACCTGCTGCACGCCGCCGTCACCGCCGTCGGCGGGGTCGAGCGGGAGGGCCAGGTGACCATGGCCGAGGCGGTGGCGACCGCCGTGGACGGCCAGTCGCACCTGCTGGTGCAGGCGGGCACCGGCACCGGCAAGTCCCTCGGCTACCTGGTGCCCGCGCTCGCCCACGGCGAGCGGGTGGTCGTGGCCACCGCGACGCTCGCGCTGCAGCGCCAGCTCGTGGAGCGCGACCTGCCGCGCACGGTCGACGCGCTCAAGCCGCTGCTGCGCCGCGAGCCGCAGTACGCGATGCTCAAGGGCCGCTCCAACTACCTGTGCCTGCACCGGCTCCACGAGGGCGTGCCGCAGGACGAGGAGGAGGGCCTCTTCGACCCGTTCGAGGCCGCCGCGCCCACCAGCAAGCTGGGCCAGGACCTGCTGCGGCTGCGCGACTGGGCCGACGAGACGGAGACCGGCGACCGGGACGGGCTGACGCCCGGCGTCTCCGACCGCGCCTGGAGCCAGGTTTCGGTCACGTCCCGCGAGTGCCTGGGCGCCACCAAGTGCGCGTACGGCGCGGAGTGCTTCGCCGAGGCGGCCCGGGAGCGGGCCAAGCTCGCCGAGGTCGTCGTCACCAACCACGCCCTGCTGGCCATCGACGCCATCGAGGGCGCGCCGGTGCTGCCCAGCCACGAGGTGCTGATCGTCGACGAGGCCCACGAACTGGTCTCGCGGGTCACCGGGGTCGCCACCGGGGAGCTGTCGCCGATCGGGGTCAACCGCGCGGTCAAGCGCGCCGCCCGGCTGGTCAACGAGAAGGCGGCGGACGCCCTGCTGAGCGCCGCGGAGGGCTTCGAGCGGGTGATGGAGCTGGCCCTGCCAGGACGCCTCGAGGAGATCCCAGAGGACCTGCTGTACGTCCTGTCGG
>WRCZ01000564.1 GCA_009783685.1 Actinomycetes bacterium | reverse complement strand
CTGACCGGCGGGGTGCTGAGCTGGTCGGCCCGGCGCAAGGGCACGACGGTGGTCGGCCCGTCGCAGCTCGGGCTGAAGCTCGCCGACGGCACCGTCCTGGGCGCGGCGGGCACGGTCCTGACGGGCTTCCAGCACGGGAGGTTCGAGGACACCTGGCAGCCGGTCTACGGCCGCAACGCGACGGTCTCCGACCGGTACCACGAGATGCGCTGGAACCTGCGGGACACCACTACCGGCATCGCCTTCGGCGTCCAGATCCGCGCCTACCCCACCGGTGTCGCGCTGCGCTACCTCCTGCTGGACCAGGGCGGCACCGAGGGGATCACGGTCGCCGACGAGCTGACCACCTTCGCCTTCCCCGGCGGCACCACCGTCTACAGCGCCCGCGACGAGGACGCCTTCCTCCCCGTCGCGCCGGGGTCGATCCCCCAGTCCGGCAGCTCCAGCACCGACACCGGGCCGCTGACCGACCTGCCGCTGACCGCCACGCTCGACAGCGGCCTGATCGCCTGCGTCTGCGAGGCGTCCAGGCTCGACTACCCCCGGATGATGCTCAGTTCGGTGCCCGGGCAGCCCGACACCTTGAAGACCTACCTGATGCAGCACACCGCCCGCGGCTCCGGCCCGGTGCAGACCACCTCGCCCCTCGACACCCCGTTCGCCACGCCGTGGCGCGCGCTGGTGATCGGCGCCACCCACGCCGAACTCGTCGACAACGCCGAGCTCGTGCTCAACCTGGCCCCCGCCGTCGCCCTGGCCGACACCTCATGGATCAAGCCCGGCAAGGCGTTCCGCTGCAACCTGACCACCGCCGCCGGGACCGACGGCGTGGACTTCGCCGTCGCCCGCGGCCTGCAGTACATCGAGTTCGACGCCGGCTGGTACGGCCCCGAGGGCAGCACCCTCGACGCCACCGCACCGATCGCCGCCATCGACCTTCCCGCCGTGATCTCCTACGCCACGGCCAAGGGAATCGGCGTCCTGCTGTACGTCAACCGCATCGCCCTCACCGATCCGGCCCACCTCTTCGCCCTGTACCGCAGTTGGGGCGTCGCCGGCATCAAGCTCGGCTTCATCAACGACGGCACCCAGGCCATGACCAACCAGATCGCGTCCTGGGTCCGGACGGCCGCCACCCACCAGTTGCTGGTCGACGCGCACGACGACGTCCGCCCGTTCGGGTTCGAACGCACCTACCCCAACTGGATCACCCTCGAAGGCGTCCGCGGCAACGAGCACTTCCCCACCGCGAGCCACAACGTGACGCTGCCCTTCACCCGCAACGTCGGCGGGCCCATGGACTACACCATCTGCTACGGGCAGTCGCGGGACCTGACCACCAACGCCCACCAGATGGCCATGGCCGCGGTCTACTACCAGCCGCTCAACTTCCTCTACTGGTACGACGCCCCGTCCAAGTACGCCACGCCCGCCACGTGGCCGGGCCTGCCCTGGTTCGACGCCATCCCCACCACCTGGGACGAGAGCCGCACCCTGACCGGCGCGATCGGCGAGTACATCGCGGTGGCCCGGCGCAGCGGCAGCACCTGGTACGTCGGCGCGATGACCAATGAGAACGCTCACACCCTGGCGCTCCCGCTCACCTTCCTCGGCAAGGACGCGGGACCCCACACGGCCACCGTCTACGCCGACGGGACGCCCGGGGCCCAGCCGTACACCACTCCTGTGGTCGTCAGCAGCCGGCAGGTCACGCCCGCCACCGTCCTCGACGTCGCCATGGCCCCTTCCGGCGGCCAGGCCGTCGTCCTCACCCCCGCCTGACCCCGGCGGCCCCGACTCCCCGTCATCCGGACGTCGTCCACCTTCCTCCAAGGGAGATCCGCATGCGAAGACTTCTCACCCGAGCCGCGGCGTTCGCGGGAACCATGACCCTGGTGCTGGGCGCCGCCGTCGCGGCCTCCGCGCAGGGGGACACGGCCGCGCCAGGGGACACCGCGGCGGCCACGCAGCCGTCGGGCGGTCCGGGAGCGGTGAACGTCGTTCCCGCCGGCGCGTGGAGCGACCAGAACGGCAACCTCGCGCAACTGCACGGCGTCGGCATCCTCAAGGACGGCGGCACCTACTACGCCTTCGGTGAGGACAAGGTCGCCGGCGGCACCTACACCGCGGTGGCCTGTTACTCCTCCACCGACCTGGTGTCGTGGACCCGGCACGCCGACGCCCTGGGCCGCCAGGCCGACGGCGACCTCGGACCCGACCGGGTGGTGGAGCGGCCCAAGGTGATCCGCAATCCGCGCACCGGCCAGTACGTGATGTACATGCACATCGACTCGTCGAACTACGGCGACGCCCGGGTCGGGGTGGCGACCAGCAGTACCCCGTGCGGCCCGTACGCCTACCGCGGCAGCTTCCGGCCGCTCGGCCAGATCAGCCGCGACCTCGGCCTGTTCCAGGACACCGACGGCAGCGCCTACCTGCTGTCCGAGGACCGCGCCAACGGCCTGCGCGTCGACCGGCTGTCCGACGACTACCTCAGCGTCGACTCGGCGGTGGCCGTCCTCCCCGACATGGAGGCGCCGGCGATGGTGAAGGTCGACGGCACCTACTACCTGTTCGGCTCGCAGCTGACCGGCTGGAACACCAACGACAACGCGTACGCGACGGCGACCTCGCTGTCCGGCCCGTGGTCGGCGTGGAAGCCGTTCACACCGGCCGGCTCGCACACCTTCAACTCCCAGACCAGCTACGTCCTGCCGGTCACCGGCCGGCACGGCACCACGTTCGTCTACATCGGCGACCGCTGGTACCCCAGCCACCTGTACGACTCCGCGCCCGTGTGGCTGCCGCTGTCCATCAAGGACGGTACGGCGTCGCTGTCCTGGCAGCGCGCCTGGTCGCTCGACCTGGCCGACGGCACCTGGCAGCCGCAGCACACCTACAGCACGTACGAGGCCGACTCCGACGGGACCGCGTCGGGCGGCGCCGGGATCGTCACCTGCGCCGCGTGCACCGGCGGAACCGGGATCGGCGGCATCGGGCTGGGCGGCGGGGCCGCCTCGTACACCTACGACGACACGGACGCCGCGCTGCACTACACCGGCGCGTGGACGCACGCCTCGGGCCAGAGCTGGAGCGACGCCGACTACAACCGCACCGAGTCGTACAGCACCACGGCCGGCGACAGCGTCGAGACCTCCTTCACCGGCACCGCGGTGCGCTGGATCGGGCCGAAGAACACCAACGGCGGCATCGCGCAGGTCTACCTCGACGGGACGCAGGTGGCGACCGTGGACACCTACGCGGCCACCGACAAGCAGTTCCAGCAAGTGCTGTACTCCGCTTCGGCCCTGACGGCCGGTCAGCACACCCTGAAGATCGTGGTGACCGGGCAGAAGAACGCCGCGTCGACCGCCGCGACCGTCGTCGTCGACGCCGTCGACGTGCCCGACCCGGGCAAGCCCGTCCCGACCGGGGCGCTGGAGGTGGACCACGTCACCGTCAAGGAACCCGGCGACTACACCGTCGAGATCGGCTACGCCAACCCCGACGCGGGCAATCGCTACGCCTACCTGAGCGCGAACGGCGGCACGCCGGTCAGGATCGCCTTCCCGACCACCGGCGGAACCGGCACGGTGGCCACCGCCGTGGCCCGCATCCACCTGATGCCGGGCAGCAACGGCAACCAGCTCCGCCTCACCAACCCCGACGGCCCGGCGCCCGTCATCGACACCCTCGCCGTACCCCAGCCCGCTTCCTGACCCCGCTCCGTTCCGCACCCCGGCCGGGGGGCCGTGACCACCCAGCCCCCCGGCCGGCCCACCACCGACCCGCCCCCGGCCTCATCTCCGGCCTCG
>WRCZ01000563.1 GCA_009783685.1 Actinomycetes bacterium | reverse complement strand
CCCGGTCAGCTGCACGTCCTGCCCGGCGTTGCCCGGGCCGGAGACCTTGGCGAGTTCGGCCTTGGCCGCGGCCTGGTCGCCGCTCAGCTGCGCCCCGACCGACGCCGCGAAGCTGGACGCGGCGGCGCCCGCGGATGCCGCGGCCGAGGTCGCGGCGGCGGAGGCGGCGGCCTTGGCCGACTCGGCCAGCGAGGCGAGGCTGGACGGCAGGTCGCCGGCGAGGGCCATCGAGTTCGGCGCGGAGGCGGGGGTGGTGTTCCCGCTGGAGCTGCTGCCCGAGCTGCCGCACGCGGTGAGCCCGGCGAAGCCGGCGGCCGCGCAGGTGACGAGGACCGCGGCGGTCACGGAGCGCAGCCGCCTGCGGGAGCCGGTGTGCGGGGACGAGGGACTCACGGTGGGCCTCCAGGTTCGGCGGACCCTCCCACGCTCGCGCCGGCCGCCGCGGTGCGCAGCCCCGGCGGGCCGACCGGGTGACCCCCGGTACTCCGCCGGACCGTGAAGCCGCAGGTGGCGGGGTGTTGCGGCTGCGGAAGTCGGCGCGGTGCGCTATCCAGGAGTGGACAGAGCGACCTCCGCCGCGGGCCGCGCGGCCGTGCGTGACGGTCTCGTCCGCGGTCGCCTCCGCGGCTGCCGCAGCCGTCGCCGGAAAGGTGTCCCCCCATGCCGTCCCTGCACCAGCCGCTGACGCCCGCCGTCCTCGCCGAGCTGCGGCGTCCGCGGAAATACCCCGCGGTGTCGGTCCTGCTGCCCACCCACCGGCGCGAGCCCGACAACGCCCAGGACGCGGTGCGGCTCCGGAACCTCCTGGAGGAGGCGAAGGAGGCCGTGCACAACGATCCCGAGGTGTCCCGGGCCGACCGCATCGACGTCATCGGCCAGCTGGACCAGGCGCTGGGCGAGGTGGACCTGGTCCACGCCGAGGACGGCCTGGCGATCTTCGCCGCGCCGGGCGAGCACCAGGTGTGGTCCCTCGGACGGTCGGTGCCGGCCCGGGTGCTGCTCGCACAGACGTTCCTGACCCGCAACCTGGTCGCCGCCCACGCCGCCAACCAGCCCTTCTGGGTGCTGGCGCTGGACTCGGAGGTCGCCACCCTGTGGAGCGGCGGCCGGCAGCACCTGCCCGAGGAGGCGGACGACGGGGCGTTCCCGGTGCGCCGCCCGGAGGTCGACTTCGACCCGGAGCGGCAGGAGCAGATCGGCGACACGCCGAGCACCTGGCGCGACGAGGAGACCCGCAGGTTCCTGCGGGAGGTGACCGAGGCGGCCGGCACGGTACTGGCGGCGGACCCGCGGCCGCTGTACGTCGTCGGCGAGGCCGAGGCGCTGGCCGCCCTGGACGACGCGGGCCCGGTGGCGCGGGAGGCCGTCGCCAGGATCCCCCAGGGCGGCCTGGCCACCGGCCCGGACACCGCGCTCGGGGAGGCGGTCAGGACCGCCGACCGCGAGCGCGACGAGCAGCAGCTGGCCGACGTGCTCACCGACCTGGACCGGGCGCGCAGCCGCAAGGCGTTCGCCGGCGGCGTCGACGAGGTGTGGTCGTCCGTCACCGAGGGCCGGGCCTCGCTGGTGGCCATCGAGGACGGCTACCGCGTGACGGTCCGCGAGGACGGCGAGCACCTGGTCCCCTCGGCCTCGGGCGAGCGCGGCTCGCGCGACGACATCGTCGACGAGATCGCCGAGCAGGGCCTGGACTCCGGCGCGCGGGTGCACTTCGTGCCCGACGGCGCCCTCGCCGGCTCCGGCCGGATCGCCGCGGTGCTCCGCTACTGACAGCGGCCGCACCACGATGTGACGTACGTCACATTCACGGAGTGTGCTGTCACACCCGGGCCCCCGCCGTCCCTCCTAGGGGGAAACGCATCACGGGAGGCTCATCGTGTCCGAGGCACTCGCCCAGCGGCCCACACCCGCGGACGACCATGCGACCGAGGTGTTCCTGGGCCACCGCGAGCTGCTCTTCTCGGTGGTCTACAACATGCTCGGCAGCGTCTCGGACACCGAGGACGTCCTCCAGGAGACCTGGCTCGCCTGGGCACGGCACAGCAGCAAGCCGGTCCGGGACGAGATCGACAACCCCCGCGCGTACCTGGTGCGGATCGCGGTCAACCAGGCGCTGACCCGGCAGGCCAGCATCAGCCGCCGCCGGGAGACCTACGTCGGCCCCTGGCTGCCCGAGCCGCTGATGACGCAGACGCCCGACGCGCACGACCACGCGCGGGCCGCGGGCGCGGCCGACGCCGCCGAGTCGGCCGTGCGCAACGAGTCGGTGTCCATGGCGCTGCTCGTGGTGCTGGAGACGCTGACGCCGCTGGAGCGCGCGGTGTTCGTGCTGCGCGAGGTGTTCGGCTACTCGCACGGCGAGATCGCGGAGATCCTCGGGCGCAGCACGTCCGCGATCCGCCAGCTGGCGCACCGGGCCCGGGAGCACGTGCAGGCCCGCCGCCCGCGCTACCAGGCCGATCCGGAGGTGCGGCAGCAGGTCACCGAGCGGTTCCTCGCCGCCGCGCTCGGCGGCGACCTGGCGGGCCTGATGAACCTGCTGGCGCCGGACGTCACGCTGTGGACGGACGGCGGCGGCAAGGCCCCCTCGGCGCTGCGCCCGGTGCTGGGCCGTGACAAGGTCGCCCGCACGCTCCACGGCTACGCCGGCAACAGCCGGCAGCCGCATCTCGACATCCACTACCGGCACGTCAACGGCGACCCGTCGGCCGTGGTCTTCTCCGGCGACTCGACGTACGCGGTCATGATCGTGGACGTCAACCGCGACACCGGCCAGGTGACGGACGTCTACCTGGTCACCAACCCCGACAAGCTGCAGGGCGTACGGCTCGGCAAGGGCGGGGCCGCCGACGGCACGCCCGGCCGGGCGCCCGCCCCCCGAGGCGGCCGCCCCGCGCAGGGCCGGCGCCCGGGCACCGCAGACCCGGGGGCCGCCGGGTGAACCCCCGTACCGGCGCGCGGCGACCCGCATCCCGCGGAACGCGCACCGGTCACCCGGCGGCTCCCGTCCTCCTCCCCCGGCCCTCCGGGGCCGGCTGACACCTCCGCGCGCCCCGCCGAACTCCCGGCGGGGCCACCGCCTTCCCGTGCCCGCAAGCCGGCTCCGGCGAAGGGCCGGCGCGCCCCGGCGTTCCGCTGCCCGGCAGGGACGCGCCGTTGGCTGTGCCGTCCTGCGCGGTCCAGGTGGCGCCTCCGGGCCGGACGGCCGGCGGCCCGCACCACGGTGGGTACGGGCCGCCGCTTCGAGAGCGCGCCTTCAGCTGCGCCGCGGGATGCGCCGTCGGACGGGCGCCGTCAGATGCGCGCCGCCACCCTGGCCGCGGGGAGCACCAGCGGCACGTCCGGCTTCGCGCAGCGGACGAACGTCCGGACGTGGCGCAGCATGCGGTACTCGTAGCGCGGCCCCCTGCGCACCTGCAACAGCGACGCGTCGGCCAGCTCGGCGAGCAGGCACATGGCCTCGGTGCGGCTGAACTGCGGCTCCAGGCACTCCAGTTCGGGTCCGTCGCTGGACACCGGGCCGGGTTCCGCGGCCAGCCGGGCCAGCAGCGCCTGCTGCCGGCCGGTCAGCAGGTCCCAGCTCCAGCGCAGGCTGGCCGCGAGGGAGCGCTGGTGCGGCAGCAGGGACAGATCGGGGAACCCCAGGAGTTCCAGGACGTGTTCGGGCACCAGCAGCGCCGAGACGGGCACCGACCGCAGCCGGTACGCGGCGAACTCCACCAGCCGCGGCACGCCGTCCAGTTCGCGGCACAGCGCCCGGACCGGGTCGCTGGCCGCGGTCAGTTCCTGCTCGACGCAACCGCTGGCGATCCGCTG
>WRCZ01000562.1 GCA_009783685.1 Actinomycetes bacterium | reverse complement strand
CTCGTCCCGTTGCGCCGTCCCGGCCGGTGGATCTCCGCCGCCGTCCTGCTCGTGCTGCTCGCCATGCTCGTCAACACCGTGCTGACCAACCGCCGTTTCCAGTGGGGCGTGGTCGGCGACTACTTCCTGGACACCTCGATCGTGCACGGCCTGGAGCTGACGCTCTGGCTCACCGCCGCGGTGATGGCGACGGGTTACCTGCTCGGAATCGCGGTCGCCGTGATGCGGCTGTCCGGCAACCCCGTGCTCGGCGGCCTCAGTTTCGCGTTCGTCTGGCTGATCCGCTCGGTCCCGCCGCTCGTCCAGCTGCTGTTCTGGTACGAACTCGCCTCGTTGTACCCGCAGTTGTCATTCGGCCTGCCCTTCGGTCCGGCATTCGTCACCGTGCGGACGGCGCACCTGTTCAGCGGCGTCCTCGCCGCCTACGTCGGGCTGAGCCTCGACGTCGCCGCGTTCTCGTCGGAGATCGTGCGCGGCGGCCTGCTGTCCGTCGACCACGGCCAGACCGAGGCCGCCCAGGCGCTGGGCCTGGGCCGGGCGCGCATCCTGCGCAGGATCGTCCTGCCGCAGGCCATGCCCGCCATCGTGCCCGCCTCCGGCAACCTGCTGATCGGGATGCTCAAGGCGACGTCCATCGTGAGCGTCATCGCCGTGCAGGACCTGCTCTACTCCTCGCAGCTCATCTACAACCAGAACTACCTGGTCATCCCGCTGCTGCTGGTCGCGACCCTCTGGTACGTCATCCTCACCACGCTGCTGTCGGCCGGCCAGTTCCTCGTCGAGCGCTCCTTCGCGCGTGGCCGCGGACGTGGCGGCCGGCGCCCGGCCCGCGGCTTCCGCGAGCTGTTCCGCGGCAACGTGCCGCTGTTCGGCCGCGGCGGCGGGGAACTGGCGGGCCTGTCATGACCGTTGACTCCGGCCGGCCCCTGGTCCGCGTGCGGGGACTGCGCAAGAGCTTCGGCGGCCACCCGGTGCTGGACGGCGTCGACCTGGACGTGCGCCAGGGCGAGGTCACCGTGCTGCTCGGCCCCTCCGGCTCGGGCAAGTCCACCCTGCTGCGCAGCATCAACCACCTGGAGCGGCCCGACGCCGGCTTCGTCGAGGTGGGCGGCGACATCATCGGCCACCGGTACCGGGACGGCCGGCTGCACGAGGTGGGCCACCGCACCCTCACCCGGCAGCGGGCCCGGATCGGCATGGTCTTCCAGCAGTTCCACCTCTTCCCGCACCTCACCGTGCTGGACAACCTCGTCGAGGCGCCGGTCGCGGTCCGCGGCCTGCCGCGCGGCAGGGCGGCCGCACGGGCCGCAGAACTGCTGGAACGCGTCGGTCTCGGCGGCCGTGAACAGGCCTATCCGCGGCAGCTGTCCGGCGGGCAGCAGCAGCGCGTCGCCATCGCCCGCGCCCTGGCCATGGACCCGGACCTGCTGCTGTTCGACGAACCCACCAGCGCCCTCGACCCGGAACTCGTCGGCGAGGTCCTCGCGGTCATCAAGGACCTGGCCGACAGCGGCATGACGATGATCGTCGTCACCCACGAGATCGGCTTCGCCCGCGAGGTCGCCGACACGGTGGCCTTCCTGGACGGCGGCCGGATCGTCGAGTCGGGCGCGCCCGCGGACGTCCTCACCCGCCCCCGCCACGAGCGGGCCCGCGCCTTCCTCGCCGCGGTCCTCTGACACCCCCCGTACGAAAGGAACCATCGTGCCGACGAACCACCCGCGCCCCGCCAACCGGCGCCCCCGCGCCGGACGCACCGCCGACAGCGCCGTGCCCGCCGCGGGGCCCTGCAGCGCCGTGACCGCCGCCGGGATCGCGGCCGCCCTCGTCCTGCTGGCCGCCTGCGGGTCGCACTCCGCGGACGCCGGTTCCGCGCCGCCCGGCGGCAGGCCGGCCGCCGCGCCCGCGGGCTCGGCGGGCCCCGGCTCCACGGCCGTCCCCGACGAGGACGTCGTCGCGTCCGTGAAGGCCGACCCCGCGCTGACGGCCGAACTCCCGGCGCGGATCCGCAGCCGCGGCAGCATCGTCCTGGGCACCAGCCGGGTGGTCGGCACCTCCGGCCTGCCGCACGGCGGCCAGGCCCCGGACGGCAGCACCGTGGGCCTCGACATCGACCTGCGGAACGCCGTCGCCAAGGTGCTCGGCGTCACCTGGGACGTCCAGTACGGCACCTTCCCGACCGTCATCCCCGGGGTGCAGAACGGCAAGTACGACGTCGGGCAGGACAACTTCGGTGCCACCAAGGCACGCGAGCAGGTCGTCGACTTCGCCACGTACCTCGACGACGGGCAGTCGTTCCTCGGGGCCGAGGACATCGCGGCCGACAAGGTGACCCGCCTGACCGACCTGTGCGGCTACACCGTGGCCACCAGCCCCGGCTCGACCTTCCAGCAACTCCTCACCGACGGCGCGGACGAGTGCGCGGCCGCCGGCAAGAAGCCGTACAAGGTCCAGTACTTCTCCGACAACGCGCCCATCATCCTCGGCCTGACCAACGGCAAGGTCGACATCTCCTTCGGCCCCACCCTCAGCCTCAGATACGAGGCCCGGCACATCCCGCACACCAAGTACCTCGGCCAGATCAGCACCACTCCGGTCGGCTTCGTCACCGGCCGGCACTCGCCGCTCGCCAAGGCCCTCAGCGACGCCGTCAACAAGCTGATCGCCACCGGCGACTACGCCAGGATCTTCGCCAAGTGGGGGGTGACCGGCACCGGCGTCACCCGCTCCGTCGTCAACCCGCCCACCACCTTCTAGGACACCCCGCCCGCTCGCCCGGCGCCTACCCGGCCCCCCGGGCCAGGCGCAGCGTGAGGATCTGGAACGGGCGCAGCGCGATCGCCACGCCGTCGTCCGCCACGTCGAGCGCGGCCCCGTCCGCTTCCGCCGTCGGCCGCTCCAGCAGGTCGACGGCCGCGGCGGCGGCGACGGGGAAGCCCGCGTGCAGGCGGGTGGCGGCCCGCCGGCCCAGGGACTCGTAGAGGCGGACGACCACGTCACCGGACCGGTCGTCCGCCAGCTTCACCGACTCCACGACCACCGCGCCGTCGTCCACGGTCGCCAGCGGGGGCACCGCCGCACCGCCCGGCACCACGCGCTCCGGCAGATTGATCCGGTACCCCTCGCGCACCGCGTCCGCGAGGTCCGCGCCGGGGACGAACGCGTAGCGGAAGCGGTGCCGGCCCTGGTCGGTGTCCGGGTCGGGGAAGCGCGGCGCGCGCAGCAGCGACAGCCGGACGGTGGTGGTCGTGCCGCCGTCCGGCCGGACGGTCCTGCTGACGTCGTGGCCGTAGGTCGAGTCGTTGACGACCGCCGCGCCCCAGTCAGGCTCGCCGACATGCAGGAAGCGGTGCGCGCAGATCTCGAACTTCGCCGACTCCCAGCTGGTGTTGGTGTGCGTGGGGCGGAAGACGTGCCCGAACTGGGTCTCCGCGGCGGACCGGTCGGCGTGCACGTCGACCGGGAAGGCCGCCTTGAGCAGCCGCTCCCGCTCGTGCCAGTCGACCTCGGTGTCGATGTCCAGCCGCCTGGCGCCGGCCCGCACGGTCAGGGTCTGCTCGACGCGGGACGCGCCGAAGCTGCGGACCACCCGCACCGTCGCCGCCGCGGGATCCTTGCGGACGACCGCGAGCTCGTCCACGCCGGTCAGGTCGGTGACCGTGTTGCGGTAGAAGGAGTCGACGTCCCAGGCGTCCCAGTGGTTCGGCAGGTCCCGGTGCAGCTGGAGCAGGTTGGCGGCGGAGCCCGGCGGGACCGCCTCGCGCTTGGCGCCGATGTCGTACACCGAGGTCGCCACGCCCCGCCGGTCCACCGTCACGCGCAGCAGCCCGTTGT
>WRCZ01000561.1 GCA_009783685.1 Actinomycetes bacterium | reverse complement strand
GCTGCCCCGACCCGCCTCCGTCCAGCGGCACGACGGCGCGTTCACGCTCGACGCGACCACCGTCCTCGTCACCGACCCCGAACTGGCGCCCACCGCCCACTGGCTCCAGGAAGCCCTCCGCCCCGCCACCGGACTGCCGTTGCCGGTCAACGCCCCGGTCGAGCACGGGCGTTCCATCGTCCTCCGGCGGTGTCCGGACCTCGCGCGGGAGGCGTACCGCCTCGCGGTCAGCCCCGAACGGGTCCTGATCGAGGCCGGATCGGGGGCCGGCGCCTTCCACGCCTGCCAGTCCCTCCTGCAACTGCTTCCCCCCGCGATCCACCGCAAGGCCCTTGTCCGGGCGGCCTGGACGCTGCCTGCGGTCACCGTCGAGGACGCGCCGCGGTTCGCCTGGCGCGGCGTACTGCTCGACGTGGCACGCCACTTCATGCCCAAGCAGGACCTCCTGCGGTTCGTCGACCTGATGGCGATGCACCGGCTCAACGTGCTGCACCTGCACCTCACCGACGACCAGGGCTGGCGGTTGGAGATCGCCCGCTATCCCCGCCTCACCGAAACGGCTTCCTGGCGCCGGGAGTCGCAACTCGGTGCCGGTGCCGGCGCGCCGGGCAACGGCCGCCCGCACGGCGGCCATTACACCCAGGACGACATCCGCGAGATCGTCGGCTACGCCGAGGCCCGCCACATCACCGTCGTCCCCGAGATCGACCTGCCCGGGCACTCGCAGGCCGCCATCGCCGCCTATCCCCACCTCGGTGTCCACGGCAACGACCTCCCGGTGCACACGCGGTGGGGCGTCAACCCGAACATCTGCAACACCGAGGACGCCACGCTCACCTTCTTCGGCGACGTGCTGGACGAGGTGGTGGACCTCTTCCCCAGCCGCTTCATCGGTATCGGCGGGGACGAGTGCCCCAAGGACCAGTGGCGGGCGGACCCGCGCACCCAGGAGCTCATGCGGCAAAGGCAGTTGGCCGACGAGAACGAGCTCCAGGCGTGGTTCGTCGGCCGGCTCGGCGCACACCTGGCGGCGCACGGACGCCGGGCCCTCGCCTGGGACGACGTCCTGGAGGGCCCGGTCCCGAGCGATGCGGTGATCGCCTCGTGGCGCGGCATGACCGGTGCCCGCACCGCCGCCCGCCGCGGCTACGACGTCGTCTCCTGCCCCGACGACCAGGTCTATCTCGACTACCGCCAGTCGGAGTTGCCGGAGGAACCCATCCCCTTCGCGGTCCCGGTGACCCTGGAGGACGCCTACCGCTTCGATCCCGTGCCGGACGGCCTGACCGGCGACGAGGCCCGGCACATCCTCGGTGGCCAGGCCAACATCTGGACCGAGCACATGGACTCGCCGCGCACCGTCGACTACTTCGCCTTTCCCCGGCTGTGCGCCGTCGCCGAGGCCCTGTGGTCCGGCGGGCAGCGCGACTTCGCGGCGTTCCGCGCCCGCCTCGCCGAGCACCTTCCGCGCCTGGAGGCGCTCGGCGTCGAGTACCGCCGCGAGTCCGGCCCCCTGCCCTGGCAGCGCCGCCCCGGCATCGCCGGCAAGCCCGCGACCAGGGGCGACTGGGCCGCCTTCATCGACGGCCAGGTCGCCGGCATCAAGAGCTGAGCGACACCCGGCCGGACCACCGCCCCACCCCAAGAACCCCACGCACCGCTCCCAACTCCCTTTCGGCAGCAGGAGGAATCGTGCACCGGAGAACCACGGCCACCAGGGCCGTCATCACCGCAGGACTGGCCGCGGCCCTGGCGCTCACCGCGACAGGGACCCTGCCTTCCGTCGCCACCGCGGCGTCCGCCCCCACCTCGGCCTCCGCGGCGGCCACCCCCACAACCGCCTCGGCGACGAGCATCAGCAACGGCGGCATGTGCCTCGACGACCCCGGGTCCAGCACCCGCGACGGCGCGACGGTCCAACTCTCGGCCTGTGACGGGTCCGCCGGTCAGGGCTGGACGTGGCACGACGACGGCCGGCTGACCGTCACCCCCGACGGCGCCACCACCAAGTGCCTTGACGTGACCGGTGGTTCGAACGCCACAGGCGCTCTCGTCCAGCTCTACCGCTGCGTGAACGGGGCCGACCGGCAGAAGTTCAGCCCTCTGCCCGACGGCACCGTCTACAGCTCCAAGTCCGGCAAGTGCCTGGCCGTGCAGGGCGGCGCCGGCGCGGACGGCGCCCGGGTCGGCCTCGCGGTGTGCGACCCCTCGCAGGCGGTCCTGCAGTGGAGTTCGGGCTCCGCGCGCCGCTCCGCGTACACCCTCAGCGCCGGGGCCGGCCTGTCCTTCTCCAACGGCGACGACTCCCCGTCCAGCCCCTACATCGACGCCGACGGCAGGTTCTTCTACCAGTCCGCCCACGCCCTCTACGGCAACGATCCGCGCAAGTGGAGCTTCTTCTCCGGCACCGACTTCGACCACGTCTCCCTCGACCCGATCAGCAACGCCGTCAACCCGGCCAACCCGTCCGACAGCAACGCCGACACCACCTGGCGCTGCAACCACAGCCCCACCGGGCTGAACGCCACCGCGGCACCCACCGGCACCACCTACACCCAGCCCAACTACTGCGACCTGATGGGGGTGTGGGTCGACCCGGACACCGGCTGGTGGTACGGCCTGGTGCACAACGAGTTCACCGGGCAGCCGTTCGGCGACGGCCTCCACTACGACGCGATCGACTACGCCGTCTCCAAGGACAAGGGCGCCACCTGGACCATCCAGGACCACGCCCTCACGTCCCCCTACAGCACGGTCCGGGGCGACACCCGGGCCTTCCCCCAGCAGACGTACTACTACGGCGACGGCGACCCGCGGCTGTTCGTCGACAACGCCTCGGGCTACTTCTACGTCTTCTACGCCACCCGCGTCGTCACCAAGCCCGGCACGGCGGGCGGTTCGGTCTGGCTCCAGCACGTCGCGCGCGCCCCGATCTCGGGCAAGATGGCCGCCTCGTCGTGGCGCAAGTGGTACGACGGCGCATGGCAGAGCCCCGGCGTCGGAGGGGATGAGAGCGACATCATCCCGGCCGACGGCGGCGGCAGCGGCTACGTCACGCCCGGCGACGACTACAAGCCGGCCGCCGGCGGCGGCGCCGCGGGCCAGGTCGCGGACGGCACCATGCCCGGCGACTCCCAGCTGACCGTCATGAACATCGCCTGGGACGCCTACCTCGGCAAGTACATCGGCACCCCGCAGAACAACGTCGCGCAGCGCACCGGGAACTACACCCCGCTGCACCTCTACACCACGGACGACCTGGCCACGCAGAAGTGGACCGACCTCGGTCTCGTGCCCGGCACCGACAACGCCTCCTGGTACCGCTGGCTCGTCGACTCCGGGAGCAGGACCGGCTCCACCGTCGTCGGGAAGACGTTCCGCTCGTACTGCTCGATCGAGTGCGGCAGCAGTGCGCGCGAGATCACCGTGGCCGCCCGCAGCAGCGCCGACCTGCCCAAGTCCCCGGTGGACAGCGGCATGACGTACACGATCGCCGCGGGGAACACCACCTACCTCCAGCAGTCCGGGGACGCGCCGACCACCGGGACCGGCGGTTCCGGCACCGGCCGCCAGTGGAGGTTCACCGCGACCGGGGACGGCTTCTACACCGTCACCAACGCCGCCACCGGACAGGCGCTCGGCGTCGGGACCGGTGACGCCGGGCGCGCCTGGAACGCCCCCGTGACCGCGAGCGCCCTCGGTGCCGCCCCGGCGATCGGCCAGCAGTGGTCCCTGCAGGCCATCACCCGGGCCCACGGGCCCAAGGGCGCGTCCACGGCCACCGGCGCCTACCGGCTCGTCAACCGCTACAGCGGCCTGGCCCTCAGCCTCACCG
>WRCZ01000560.1 GCA_009783685.1 Actinomycetes bacterium | reverse complement strand
TACCGCATCGACGCCGGCATCGGCGTGGAGTCCAACGCTGTCAGCCTGGAGTATCGGCTCAGCGGCACCGCGTGGAAGAAGGTCCCGCTGTCCTTCGCCGACGCGGTGTTCTCCGGCGAGGTGCCCGAGACCTTCCCGCTCGCCGCCGGCAAGTCCCGCACCGTGCAGATGCGCCTCGGCCTGCCCATGGGCACCCCGCACAACGGCGACAGCAACGGCGGCACCCGGCAGCTGAAGATGACCACGCTGGTCTCCTACGGCGCGTCGGGCGTCGCCACCGGCGACGACGTGGACATCGTCAAGGTCGACGGCCTGGACGTCACGCTGTCCGGTGTGCCCCGCACCGCGATCGCCGGCGGGCCCGGCGTGACCTTCAAGGCCACCGTGGCCAACCCGAGCGCCTCGGCCTACGCGAACCTCACCGACGTGCTGTTCACCAACCGCCACACCACCGTCGAGGTGCTGCGCTCCGGCCGGTGGACCGAACTGCCGCACCTCACCGCCGGGAACGAGCCGGACGTGTACGGGTACGACATCATCGGCAAGGACGCCTCCCTGGCGTCGCACAGCCGCACGACCGTCACCGTCCGCCTGACCTACCGCAAGGACGCGCCCACGGGGACCACCACCGTGCACCCCTGCGCGATCGTCAACGAGGGGTCGTCGCCGTTCCTCGGCACGACCGAGTGCGGGGCGTTCGCGTCGATCACGGTGAAGGCGCACGGCACCGGCGGGTCCACCCCGACCCCCACCGCAACCCCGACGTCCACGCCCTCGTCCGCCACGACCGGCGCGGCGACGAGCGGCAGCACCGCCGGCACCTCGACGGGCGCCACCACCTCCGGGACGTCCGGGACTTCGGGGACGCCCACGCAGCTCGCCCACACCGGCAGCGGCGGGACGTCGACGACCGCCGCGGTGGCGGCCGCCCTGGTCATCGCGGGCGGGGGCACGATCGGCTTCGTCGGGCTGCGCCGTCGCCGCGGACACCGCTGACTTCGCACCAAGTCCCCTGACACGCAGCGGACATGAGGGTGGTCCTGCCGCGATCGCGCGGCAGGACCACCCTTCGTCCCCGGCCGGTGTCAGGCCAGCGGCGCCAGCCACACCGTCGCCAGCGGCGGCAGCGTCAGACCGATGCTGTGCCGGCGGCCGTGCCACGGCGTCGACTCGGTCTTCAGCGCGCCGTCCACCGGGACGCCGCTGCCGCCGAACTGCTCGTCGTCGGTGTTGAGCACCGGCGTCCACACGGTGTGGGCGAGCGACGGGGGGATGCCGAGCCGGTAGTCCTGCCGCACCACCGGCGAGAAGTGGCTGACGCACAGCAGCGGTGTGCCGTCGGTGCCGTAGCGCAGGAACGAGAAGGCGTTGTCCTCCGCCGCGCCGCCGTCGATCCACTCGAAGCCGCCCTGGTCGGTGTCCCGCTGCCACAGTGCGGGCGTCGCCGTGTACACGGTGTTCAACTCGCGGACCAGGTCCCGCACCCCGCGGTGGTCGCCGGCCGCCGAGTAGGCCGGGTCGACCAGCCACCAGTCGGGGCCGCTCTCGTGCGACCACTCGCCGCCCTGCGCGAACTCCTGTCCCATGAAAAGCAGTTGCTTGCCCGGGTGGGCCCACATGAAGCCCAGGTACGCGCGGTGGTTCGCCCGCTGCTGCCACCAGTCGCCGGGCATCTTGCTGACCAGCGCCTGCTTGCCGTGCACCACCTCGTCGTGCGAGATCGGCAGCACGTAGTTCTCGCTGTACGCGTACACCATCGAGAACGTCATCTCGTTGTGGTGGTACTTGCGGTGGACCGGCTCGTGGGAGACGTAGCCCAGCGAGTCGTGCATCCAGCCCATGTTCCACTTCAGGCCGAAGCCGAGGCCGCCGAAGCCGGTGTGGCCCACGAGGTGGGTGGCGCGGGTGACGCCGTCCCACGCGGTGGACTCCTCGGCGATCGTCACCACGCCCGGGCAGCGCCGGTACACCGTGGCGTTCATCTCCTGGAGGAACGCGACCGCGTCCAGGTTCTCCCGGCCGCCGTGCACGTTCGGCAGCCAGTCGCCGCCCTCGCGCGAGTAGTCCAGGTAGAGCATGGACGCCACCGCGTCGACCCGCAGGCCGTCGATGTGGAACTCCTCGCACCAGTACACGGCGTTGGCGACGAGGAAGTTGCGCACCTCGGTGCGGCCGAAGTCGAACTCCAGCGTGCCCCAGTCGGGATGCTCGGCCCGCCGCGGGTCGCCGGGCTCGTAGAGCGGCTCGCCGTCGAACCTGGCCAGCGCCCAGTCGTCCTTGGGGAAGTGCGCCGGGACCCAGTCCATGATCACGCCGATGCCGGCCCGGTGCAGCGCGTCCACCAGGTACCGGAAGTCGTCCGGCGTGCCCAGCCGGGGCATCGGCGCGTAGTACGAGGTGACCTGGTAGCCCCAGGAACCGCTGAACGGGTGCCCGGCGACCGGCATCAGCTCCACGTGCGTGAAGCCCAGGTCCTTGACGTACGCGGGCAGTTGCTCGGCCAGCTCGCGGTAGCCGACGCCCGGCCGCCACGACGGCAGGTGCACCTCGTACACCGAGAACGGCGCGCGGTGCACGGGGACGTCGCCGCGGTGCGCCATCCACGCCTCGTCGCCCCAGGCGTAGCCGGACTCGGTGACGATCGAGGCGGTGTTCGGCGGGACCTCGGCGGCCCGCGCCATCGGGTCGGCCTTCAGCTGGCGGGAGCCGTCCCGCCGGGTGATCTCGAACTTGTACGCGGTGCCCGGGCCCACGCCCGGCAGGAACAGCTCCCACACGCCGGACGCGCCGAGCGAGCGCATCGGGAACGCGGTGCCGTCCCAGAACGTGAAGTCGGCGGCGAGCCGCACCCCCTGGGCGTTCGGCGCCCACACCGCGAACCGGGTCCCCGTCACGCCGCCGTGCGTCATCGGCTGCGCGCCGAGCGCCTTCCACAGCTCCTCGTGCCGGCCCTCGCGGATCAGGTGCAGGTCCAGCTCGCCGAGCGCGGGCAGGAAGCGGTACGGGTCGTCCACCACCTGCTCGGGGCCGTCGTAGACCACCGCGAGCCGGTACGCCGGGACCTCCGCGAGTGGCGCCAGCGCGGAGAACAGGCCGTCGCCCTCCGCTTCCAGCTCGATGCGACGATCGTCCACCAGCACGGCCACGCACCGCGCGAAGGGCCGCAGCGCGCGGAAGCGGACGCCGCCGGCTTCGGGATGCGCGCCGAGCACCGCGTGCGGGTCGTGGTGGGCGCCGTCGAGCAGGCGCCGGCGCTCGCCCGGGTCCAGCGTGGTGGCCTGCGGCCGGCTGGGCGGGGTCGGGGCGTTGCCCCGGGTGCGGTCGGCGTTCTTGCCGGCCTTCGCCGCCTTCGCTGCTTTGGGGTCCTTGGTGTCCTTGGGTTCCGCGGCCCTCTTCGCTCCCTTGGCGACCTCGGCGTCCTTGGCCGCGGGGCGGTCCGCTGCCCCCGCCTTGCTCGGGGAGGTGCCGCGCTCCTGGGACTGCGGGGCCGTGCCCGAGGCCGCCGGGTGCGGCGTGGACACGTCGTAGCCGCGCGCAGCGGCCTCAGGGGTGGCGCCCTTCGGCGCTCGGCCGTTCGGTGTCTCTTCACTGCGCGGGCTCACGGTCGGCCTCTCCTCGAAGTTGGCGGGGTCTTCTGCGAAGTACGGTTCGCCCCTGCGCGCTCAGCCCACCACCGGCAGTGCGACGGCGACGGTGCCCGGTGGGGCAGGGCGTGCCCCGCAGGGGCGCGGGGAACTGCGCGCTCGGCCGGCCACGGGCTGGTGGTCCGGGGCGGACCGATCTGCCCCTTCGGGCTGGTGACGACCCGCGGCGCCGCGGTGGCTGGTCGCGCAGTTCCTCGCGCCCCTGGTG
>WRCZ01000559.1 GCA_009783685.1 Actinomycetes bacterium | reverse complement strand
GCCGGACGAGGAGGGCCCGCACACCGGCGTCGTCCGGCTGGTGCACCGCACGTTCACCGGCACCGGCGGCGCGACCGAGGCCGAGACGGTGGAGGTCGTCGTCGGCGGGGCCTCCCGCAGCGCGGCCCAACTGCGCACCATGGCAACACAGTTGGCCACGGCCGTGGCCCGGCAGCTGTCCGCCTCCTGAACGCCCGCCGTGACCCCGCGGGGCACCGTCGCGGAGGGGTCCCGCGGCGGCCGGCGCACAGTGGAGGACGGCGTGCGCGGAGGAGGGGACCGCGCACCCGCCCCGACCGGGCAGGCCGGGTCGACGAAGGAGGCAGACGTGAACAGTCCCGACAGCCTGGCGCGGGGCACCGCGCCCGCCCGGCCCGGCACGCTCCACGCGCGGTCGGTGACCGGGGGCATCAAGGTCGCGCCGCAGCCGGGCCTGACCATCCTGTTCGGCCGCGGCGAGCGCCCCGAGGTGCACCTGCCGGTCGGCGAGGACGACCTGCGGGTCAGCCGCAAGCACGGCGAACTCACCTACCGCAAGAGGCAGTGGTGGCTGCGCAACACCGGGCAGCAGCTGGTGCGGCTGCCGCACGGCCGGCTGATGCACGTCAGCTCCGAGCCGGTCCCGCTGGACACCGGCTACACCCCGGTGTTCGTGCGCGGCTCCGGCTACCGCGAGCACCTGGTCGAGCTGTACGTGACCGGCCACGACGAGCGGACCGGCCCGCGCCGCCGGGCCGAGACGCTGCCGCCGAAGGTGTGGCCGCTGGACGACGAGGAGCGGATGGTCCTGGTGGTGATGGGCCAGCACTACCTGCTGTACGAGGACGGGGCGCGCCCGCTCACCTACCGGCAGACCGCCGAGCAACTCAGCTGTCTGCGCCCGGACGGCCGGTGGACGGAGCGCCGGATCGAGTACCGGCTGGTGGCGGTCCGCCGCCGGCTGAGCGACGGCGGCTTCCCGTACCCGCTGGTGCACGACGGTGACGGCGGCACGCCCTGGGACAACAACCTGCTGCACAACCTGCTCAGGGGGCTGGTGGAGTCCACCACCCTGGTCCCGCCGGACCTGGAGCTGCTGGACCTGTAAGTCCCGGCCGGCGGGCGGCATTTCGGTGGCAGGGCGCCACGGTTTCATGGCGTGTTCACGCCGCATCCAACGGGGCGCGGGACCCTGGCGGGTGCCCGTTACCGGCTGGTAATACAGCGGGTAACGCTCGTTCACACCACAGGACGCCCTCACCCCACAGGAGACCCTGGCATGCGCTCACCCAGCCGACGCCGCTTCCTCACCGGCGCCTCCGCCACCGCCGCGGCCGCCGCGATGTCGCTGCTCGACAGCAGGTACGCCTCCGCCGCCTCGCGGGACCGCGCGCTGGCCGCGACGGCCGCCCGCGCCGTGCGGGTCGAGGGCACCACGCTGGAGCAGGTCGCCACCGCGACCGGCACCGGCGGCTACCGCCGGCTGGCGGCAGGACCCGGGTGGCCGGTGGTGGTGCGCACCGAGCTGGCGGCGGCCGGCGGGGCACGCGACACGGCACGCACCGGCCTGGCGTCCTTCGTGCAGTTCACCGACCTCCACCTGGCCGACACCGAGTCGCCGGTGCGGTTCGAGTACCTCGCCCCGTACATCGACTCCGCGCACCGGCCGCAGGAGGCGCTGACCGTGCGCGGCGCCTCCTCGCTCGTGGAGCGCGTCAACTCCCTTTCCGGCGGCCCCTACACGGGCCTGCCGTTCTCCCTGGTGATGGCGACCGGCGACAACACCGACAACCACGAGCAGGTCGAACTCGACTGGTACCTCTCGGTGATGAGCGGCGGCCGGATCACCCCGAACACCGGTGACGCCTCGCGCTACGAGGGCGTGCAGAACTCCGGCTCGGCGGCGTACTGGAACCCCGAGTCGTCCTTCCAGGACACCTACAAGAAGGCCGGGTTCCCGCAGGTGCCCGGCTTCCTCGCGGCGGCCGGCTCCGCGTTCACCGCGCCGGGCCTGAGCACCCCCTGGTACACCACGGTCGGCAACCACGACGACTCCATCGAGGGCACGCTGCCCGACCTCGGGCTGCTGGGCTCCCTCTACACCGGCGGCAGCAAGATCGAGGGCGTGGACGACGCGACCGCCGCCAAGCTCGCCGACGCGATCCAGCACAACCCGGCGGCCGCGGTGACCCTGCTCGGCCAGCTGCTGGCGGGCGGCGCGCCGATCCGGCACGTCACCCCGGACGAGCGGCGGGCGCCGTTCACGCCCAAGCAGTTCGCGCAGGCGCACCTGGACCCCGCGCACACCGGGCCGGGCCCGTTCGGCCACGGCTTCACCTCGGCCATGGCCTCCAGCGGCAAGCTCTACTACACCTTCCCGATCGCCGACGGCGTGCTCGGCATCAGCCTGGACACCACCAACCGGGCCGGCTGGGCGGACGGTTCGATCGGCACCGCGCAGCTCAAGTGGCTGGAGTCGGTGCTCCAGTCGTACAGCACCCACTGGTACGACACCGACGGCAACGTCGTACGGCGCGGCTCCCAGGACCAGTTGATCGTGCTGTTCAGCCACCACACCAGCACGACGATGGGCAACACGCTGCCCGACCCGTACAACCTGTTCGAGGGCCGGCACACCGGCGCCGAACTGGTCACGCTGCTGCAGCGCTACCCCAACGTCGTCGCCTGGGTGAACGGCCACACGCACGCCAACCAGATCACCGCGCACGGCCACGCCGTCCCCGAGCGGGCCTTCTGGGAGGTCAACACCGCCTCGCACGTGGACTTCCCCCAGCACGCGCGGCTCCTGGAGATCGCCGACAACGGCGACGGCACGCTCTCCCTCTTCACCACCCTCGTGGAGTCCGCCGCCCCCTACGCCACCGACTTCGGCAGCACCTCCGACGCCGGACTGGCCGCCCTCTACCGCGAGTTGTCCTTCAACGACCTCTACGCCACACCCGCCGCCAAGCTCGGCGCCGCACCCGACCACAACACCGAACTCCTGCTCCCCAAGCCCTTCTGACCCCCACCCGCGGCCCCGTCCCGGACCTCAGCCGGGTCCGGGCGGGTCCCGGGGGCCGGAGAAGCCTTAGCCTGGGCGGAGAAGAAGGGGGTGTCGGTGCTCACGGTCGTGCGGCGGTTCTGCGAAGTGCGGTGGGTGACCCGGGTCGCCCCCAAGGTGGTGCCGCGGGTCGACCTGCTGGCGCACCGCCTGACCGGCGGCCGGGTGGTGCCGACCCGGCTGTTCATGCGCACCGTCGTGGTGACCTCCACCGGTCACCGCTCCGGCCTGCCCCGCAGCACCCCGCTGGTCGCCCACCGCGACGCGGACGGCTCGTTCCTCGTCGTCGCCTCCAACTTCGGCCAGCGGCACGACCCCGCGTGGGTCGCCAACCTCACCGCCCACCCCGAGGCCACCGTCGTCTGGCGCGCCCGCACCCTCCCCGTCCGCGCCCGCCGCCTCACCCCCGAGGAGAAGGCCGCCGCCCGCACCGACATCCTGCGCGTCCTCCCCATGTACGACACCTACGCCCACCGCGCCGCCCGCGACCTCCCCGTCTTCCGCCTCACCCCCACCACCGACCCGCCCGACGACCAAGCCTGAAGCCCGTCCCGGCTCTCCCGGCCCCTCAGCCGAGGTACGGGTAGGTGCCGGCGAGGTAGTCGCCGATCTGCTGGCGCATGCTGGCGTGGATGTCGTAGGCGTCGAGGTCGGCCGGCTGGACGAAGCGGACGCCGTCGGCTTCCTCGTTGACGGTGGGCTCACCGCCGACGGGGCGGCCGATGTAGGTGTTCTCGTACTGCTGCCGGATCTCGCCGTCGCTGTAGGCGACGATGTGGCGCGGATTGGTGTACACGCCGAGGAAGCCGGTGATCTCCGCGACGATGCCGGTCTC
>WRCZ01000558.1 GCA_009783685.1 Actinomycetes bacterium | reverse complement strand
GGGGACGAGCGCACGGTCGGTCATGCGCCGAGGCTACGAGGCGGGGCGCACGGGCCGCACCTGGATTGGGGGATGCCGGGGTGGCGGCGCCGCGGGCGCTACCCCAACGTCTGCAATACGTCGGTGATGTTGGCGCGGTAGGTCAGCAGGTGCCGCAGTGCGGTGGTGTAGCCGGCGCGGTGCTGGGCGATGTCCGCGGTCTGCAACTCCGCCTTCACGGTGTGCCAGAGCTCGACCGTGTGGTGGCGGCGCTTGCAGAGGACGTCGGCGACGGCGGTGGCCCGCTCCCGCTGCGAGTGCTGGGTGTTGCCGTCGCTGCTCCGCTGCCAGGCGTGGTCGGTGTACGCCGCGGTGGGATCGGGGTAGCGGGTGAAGCCCTGGTCCGCCACGCAGCGGGACCACGCGTCCCAGGCGGCACGCAGGCGCGGGTCGCTCTTGACCGCCTTGTCGACCTCGATCGCCCGGGTGCTCGCGTAGAGCCAGTTCTGCTCGTCGATGCCGCGCATCAGGCGCCGGTTCGCCTCGTCGTTGCAGGCAGGCAGGTCCGCGAACTCCGCGGCGGTCATCCGGCGGCCTCGCGGCTCGGCGACGGCCGGCTTGCCGGCCGGGTCCCACCCGTACCCCCAGCGCCGGGCGGCGGCGAGGTCGACGACGCCGTAGCTGGTGGAGACCGAGACGACGACGAGGGGGTCCGTGGGGTAGCGGGGATCGAGCGGGAAGCCCGGGTGACCCCGTCCCGCCATGCACTGCCGGACGAGCAACGCCGAGGCCCGCTCGGCCCGTCGGGCGTCCTGCGGCGTGGCCTGGTAGCGGTCCACGGGGAGAGGCCCGTCGTCCGACACCGTTCGCACCTGTTCCGGCACTTCGGAGCCGGAGGCGCAGATCGCCGCCAGCACCGCCACCCCCACCACGGCACCCAGCCGCCACCCCCGCGTCCCCATGTCAACACATGCTATCCCGCGGCGAGTTCGGGGTCCGCGACGGCAGCAGCGGTCCCGGGCGCGCGCCGCCCCGAGGTGCCTCGGGCCCCTGCGGCCTGCGGCGGCCTGCCTACACTGTGACGGCCGCCACCGGGCGGCCCCAGCCAGCGGGTGAGGTGCAGGCGACAGGTGAGCGAGAGCGAGACCGCCGAGTCCGGCGGCGGGCGAACGGGCCAGGCGGACCTGCCCCGGGCGGATCCGTCGCGGGCCGGCCTGCCTCGGCCGGCGTCACCCCCGGCCCCGCAGGCCCGGTCGACGCAGACCCGGTCGACGCACGCCAGGACCACGCAGGCCCGGAACACGCAGGCGCAGGCCGCTCAGGAGCAGACCACGCAGGCCCAGGCGCCGCCGGCCAGGCGCCGGCGCAGCGCGTCGATGGCGGACGTGGCCCGCCTCGCCGGGGTGTCGGCGCAGACGGTGTCCCGCGTCTCCAACGGATCGACGGGGGTCGTGGACTCCACCCGCCAGCAGGTCCTGGCCGCGATGAAGGAACTCGGCTACCGGCCCAACAGCGCGGCCCGCGCCCTGAAGAGCGGCGAGTTCCGCACGATCGGCGTCATCCTGTTCAACCTCTCCACCATCGGCAACGTCCGCACCCTGGAAGCCGTCGCCGCCTCGGCCGCCGAGGAGGGGTACGCCATCACCCTGCTCCCGGTGGCCGTGCCCACCCAGGACAGCGTGCGCGGCGCCTTCACCCGCCTGGGAGAGCTGGCGGTCGACGGCATCATCATCCTGATGGAGGCCCATCTGCTGGACGCCGCCACGGTGGCGCTGCCGCCCCGCACCCATGTCGTCGTGGTGGACTCCAACGCCGGTGACCGCTACTGCGTGGTGGACACCGACCAGGCGGGCGGCGCCCGTGCCGCGGTCCAGCACCTGCTGCACCTCGGCCACGACACGGTCTGGCACGTCGCCGGTCCGGCCGACTCCTACTCCGCCGAACGCCGCGTCGACGCCTGGCAGTCCGCGCTGCGGGCCCGGCGCCGGGAGGTGCCCGAACCCCTCCACGGTGATTGGACCGCCGAGTCCGGCTACCGGGCCGGGCTCCGGCTGGCCCGGGAACCGCAGTGCACCGCCGTGTTCGCCGCCAACGACCAGATGGCGCTGGGCGTCCTGCGGGCCCTGCACGAGCAGGGGCGGCGGGTGCCGGAGGACGTCAGCGTCGTGGGGTTCGACGACCTTCCCGAGGCCGCGGCCTTCCTGCCGCCGCTGACCACCGTCCACCAGGACTTCCCGGAGGTCGGCCGGCGCTGCGTCGCGCAGTTGCTGCGGCAGATCCGCAACGACGAGGAGGAGATCGGCACGACGCTGGTGCCCACCTCGCTCGTCGTCCGCGCCAGCACCGCCGCCCCACCCGTCCAGGGCTGACCGCCGTGCTCGTCGTCCGGGTTTCCCGCTCGCCCGCTCCGCTGGCGATCCGTCACCGCGCCGCCTACGCCGTGGAAGAAGGGCCTTGTCGGGCCGGGGATCCGACCCCCATCATGTTTGCGTGAACACGGAGGAACGGAACCGGGACGCGGGGCGGATGCCCGCCGGACTGGTCGCGCTCGGGCTCGGCAGCTTCGGGATCGGCCTGACGGAGTTCGTCATCGCGGGACTGCTGCCGCAGGTCAGCAGCGGCCTCGACGTCTCGGAGGCCGCGGCCGGCTGGCTGATCTCGGGATACGCCCTGAGCGTGGCGATCGGGGCGATCGTGCTGACCGCGCTCACCACGGGCCTGCACCGCAAGGCCGTCCTGGTGGGCCTGGTCGCCCTGTTCGTCGCCGGGAACCTGCTCACCGCGCTCGCCCCCACCTACGCCGTGGCGATGCTCGGCCGGATCGTGGCGGCGCTGTGCCACGGGTCGTTCTTCGGCATCGGCTCGCTCGTGGCCCGCCGGATGGTGCCGCCGCAACGGGCCTCGCGCGCCGTCGCCGTGATGTTCGCCGGGCTGACCGTCGCCAACGTGCTCGGCGTGCCGTTCGGCGCCCTGATCGGCGAGCGCTGGGGGTGGCGTGCCACGTTCTGGGCGATCACCGGGATCGGCGTGCTCGCCATGGCCGCCCTCGCGGTGTGGGTGCCGGCCTGGGCGGGCGCGGTGGACGCGGACCACCGCACGGCCGGCCTGCGTCCCCAGCTGCACGCCTTCCGCTCGTCCCAGGTCTGGCTGACGCTCGCGGCCACCGCGCTCGGCTACGGCGGCATGTTCGGGGCGTTCAGCTACATCGCCTACACCTTCACCGACGTCGCCGGGTTCTCCACCGACGACGTCGCGTGGCTGCTCGTCGTCTACGGATGCGGCCTGGTCGCCGGCAACGTCGCCGGCGGGCGGGGGGCCGACCGGGACCGGGACCGCACGCTGCTGGTGTCCCTGGCCGGACTGGCCGCCACGCTCGCGGTGTTCGGCCTGCTGGCCGACGAGCGGATCGCGTCGGTGGTCCTGGTCTTCCTGATGGGCGTCTTCGGCTTCGCGAGCGTCCCCGGCATGATCACCCGCGTCACCGACGCGGCCGGCGGCGCCCCGCTGGCCGCGAGCGCCAACGTCTCGGCCTCCAACGTCGGCAACGCGCTGGGCGCCTGGCTCGGCGGCCTCGCCATCAGCGCGGGGCTCGGCTACCGCTCCCCGCTCTTCGTCGGCGCCGCGATCGTCACCGCCGGCCTTGCCGTCATGATCGTCACCGCCCGCACCGCACCGCCCCGGCTGACCGCGCCGGCCCCGCCGGCCGGCCGTGCCCCGCGGGCCGAGGACCACGTGCCGGCCACGAACCGCTAGCCGCAGTCCCCGGAGCCCAACGGGCCCGGCGTCACGCGGTCTCGGGGGCGAGCCAGGTGAGGGCGGCGACGGTCAGCGCGGTGATGCCGGTGTCGAGGGTGGGCTGGAGGACGGGGGCGAACGTGGGCGAGTGGTTGACGGGGATGTCGCG
>WRCZ01000557.1 GCA_009783685.1 Actinomycetes bacterium | reverse complement strand
GGAGCCGCGTACCCTCCACCCGGCGCCCCGCCCTCCGGTGCCGCGTTCTGCGGCCACGCGCCGCCCGCCGCCCACGGGTTCACGGGCCCTTCGGCGGCCTGCGCCGGTGCTCCGAAGACCTGCGGTCCGCGGTCTCCCGGCGCGTCCTCGGCCCGCGGCGCGGCGTCCGCCACCGGCTCCGCGGTCGCCGGCTCCCCGGTGTCGCGCGGTTCGCCGCTGTCGCGCGGTTCAACTCCCCGCGGCACAGCGTCCGCCGCCGGCTCCGCGGTCGCCGGCGCGACGGTGTCGCGCGGTTCAACTCCCCGCGGCGCGGCGTCCGCCGGCGGCTCGATGCCGTCGCGCGGTGCGGCGCTGCGCGGCGCCCCGCCGTTCCCGTCGTCCCCGGCGCGCTCGCCATTCTCGGCGTGCGGATTCCCGGACATGGCCCAGCCCCCTCAACCCCGGCCCTCGGCCGGTCCCGCCCCCGGCGCGTCACACCTGCCCCTGGCAGGGACGCGCCCACGAAAGATGTCGTGCGAGAAGGTTGCCTCGGGTTCCCAGCTCGCGCACGTACTTTATCGGGGCCCCACGACAGAGATCGCCAGAGCCCGGAAACGGCGAACCGCCGTGCGCAGCAGGGGGCTTCGGGCCCAGGAGGCCGCAGGCCGGAAACGGCGAACCGCCGTGCGCGGGACGGGGCCTGTCGCGCGCACGGCGGTTCTGTACGGGGGCCGGGGCGGGTTGGGGCCCGCCCCGGCGGGGTGTCAGCTGCCCTGGCAGGTCACCACGGGGTTGACCCAGTCGCCGTGGTCGTTGCCGTTGCCGTCGCCGCCGTCGCCGACCGACAGGTCGAGGACCTGGCCGCCGGTGACGGGTACGTCGATGGCCACCGGCGCCGACTTCCCGTTGAGCACGGGCGTGGTGGTGAGCACCTTGCCGTCGAGGATCACGGAGAAGGTGACGGTGCCCGGGTCGCCGTTGTCCACACCGACCAGCGCGGTGAACCGGCTGCAGCCGCCGCCCAGGTAGATCTGCACGTCACTGGGCGAGTTGGTGCCCAGGCCCTTGGCGTAGGTGACGCCGCCGAGCTTGAGCGGGGTGCCGTCGTTCGCCGCGGTGTTGCCGACGCTCTGGTCCCGCTCGACCGGACCCCATCCGTTGGTCGCCGACAGGAACGTCAGGTCGCTGACCTGGCTCTCGCCTGCCGGCGGCGGCGCCGGCACGGATCCGACGAAGCGGGTGTCCGCCGGCTTGGCCGTGGCGCCCGCCTGCCGCAGGGTCGCGGTGGCCGTGAGCGGGCTGGCCTTGGCCGGGTTCTGGGGCGCCGTGACGTCCCAGCTGAAGGTGGCCGAGGAACCGCCGAGGATCTTGTCGACCGACGGCGGCGTCGAGCCCTGGCTGACCGTCCATCCGTCGGGTGCGGCGAGCGCCGCGGTCACGCCGGTGGCCACCGGGGCACCGGCCGGCAGCTGCACGGTCGCCGTGGCGGTGAAGTGCTGCCCGGCGCGCACCGATCCGGGGACCGCGAGGGACACCGAGGAGCGCGGCGCGCTCGGCATCCGGTAGGTCGCCGCGTCGTACCGGGGGCTGGCGTTCTGCGCGACGGTGAGCGAGGAGGCGTAGCTGCCGTAGTTCGTCAGGGCGACCTTGCCGAGTCCGCCGGTGGAGCCGTCGAGGTTCCAGACCGCGATGGCCACGGTGTTGTCGCCGTTCGGGTTCAGGATGCCGTTGGGCACCGGGAAACTGTGCTGCGGGCCCAGGTAGTTGACGTAGTTGCCGACGTCCCAGCCGTTGACGTACAGCTCCGCCCGGTACTTGCGCGACGCGTCGTCGGAGATGGTCAGGCCGAGCGAGGTGTCCTGGCCCTTGGGCAGGTCCAGCGCGACGTGGGTGCTGTACCAGGACACGCCGGGGGTGGTGTCGGTGGCCGGCAGGGTGACCGGCGTCCAGCTGTCCGTGGGGTAGCCGGGCAGCGGGTAGCCGGCGCGCTCGCCGTACAGGCCACCGGAGTTGAGCGGTCCGCGGACGCTGTCGAGCAGCGTCTCGCCGCCGCGGACGCCCTGCAGGCGCCAGGTGACGGTGCCCAGCGGGTTGCCGGTGAGCGTCGCGCCGGTCAGGCCGCGGGCGGCCTTGTTGCCGTTGGACGCGTTGTAGTCCTCCTCGTGGCCCATGTTGACGGTCAGCACGGAGAGCACGTTGTCGCCGCCGTCCTTCACCAGCCCCGCGGGGAAGGTGTAGGTCTTCTGGCCGTCGGCGGTGGCGCTGCCGAGGAAGGTGCCGTTGAGCCACACCGAGGACGCCGCGGCCTTCCCGCCGCTCTGCGCGGACAGGGTGATGCCGGTCTCCTTGCCGGTGCCGGTGAAGCGGCCGCGGTACCAGGTGCTGCCGGTGTGGAAGCCGTAGTCGTCGGCGAAGAGCACCGGCAGGCTGCCTGGGCCGGTGGTGCTGTTCGACGTCATCTTGTCGGCCACCTGCCAGGTGGAGTCGTCGAAGCCCGGCTGGGACTCGGGCGACTCCTGGACGTGCTTCCAGCCGGTGAGCGCGGGCAGGGTGACCGGCGCCGCGGTGGTGACGGAGCCGGTGAGGCTGCCGGTCGGCGTGGCCGCGGTGTGCAGGGTGCGCCCGTTCCAGGTGACGGTGGTCGCGGTGCTGAAGACCTCGATGGCCGGGTCGGTGCCGTTGTCGCCGGTGAGGGCGAGGGTGCCGCCGTCGGCCGTGGCGCCGCGCAGCAGGTGCGTGCCGCGCACCAGGACCGGGCCGGCGGAGGTGTCCTGCCGCCAGAAGGTCTTGGCGGTGTCGGTGTCGGCGAGCAGCAGCAGGAGCGGGTGGCCGCCGCCGCTGATCTGGACCCGGGTCAGGCCGGTGTGGCTGTAGTTCAGGCGCAGGTCGCCGGTGGCCGGGTCCCAGGTGGAGGTGACGCTGCCGCCGGTCGCGGTGACGGTGGGCTTGGCCGCGTACTTCAGCACCGTCTCGCCGTCGGTGCCGTGGTCGCCGTAGAGCACCGCGACGTCACGGCCGCCGATGGTGGCGTTCGTCATGATCTCGGAGGTGGAGTACTGCAGCGTGGTGGAGCCGAGGTCGTAGTCGGCGACGATGATCTTGCTCTGCCGCCCGTTGAGCCCGATCGAGGTGCCGGGCTGCTGCGGGATGGTGTAGACGGGCGCGGTCGAGGGCGAGCCGGTGGCCACGTCGATCGCGTCGATGGTCACGAACGTGCCGCTGGCCGAGGCGTTCTTCGCGCCGGTGACCACGATCTTCAGCGTGTGCGCGCCGGCGGTCAGCCCGCTCGCCTGGTAGGCGACGTACTGGTTCTGCTTGCTGGAGCTGTACAGGTCGACGGTCGTGACCTTGGTGCCGTCCAGGTACACGTCGGCGGTGCCGTGGTTGCTGTCCAGGTTGCTGATCCACTTCACGCCGGTGCCGGTGAAGGGGACGCTGACGCTGTCGCCCGCGGTGCTGCTGAACGACTCGGTGTGCTGGTAGTCGCCGCCGGTGTAGTTCTGCTCGGAGCCGACGTGCGACCAGCTGCCGGTGTAGGCGAGCGCGGAGTCGCGGTCGTCGTAGGTGTAGCCGGCGTGCGCGCCGAGGTCGAGGGTGACGTGGGCGCTGTCGCTGCTGGTGGCGGTGGAGTCGGCGTGCCGCAGCACGTGGAACTGGGTGCCGGTGTCCGGGTTGACCCGCGCGGTGTCGATGATCTTCGCGTTGTCGGTGGGCACCGCCGGCAGCCCGTCGGTCTTGGTGAGCGGGGCGACGGCCTGGGTGAAGTAGCCGATCAGCTTGTCCTGGTCGTACTTCGGGTCCAGCTGCCGGTTCTCCCGGATCGCGGCGCCGTAGTCGTAGGAGGTGTAGTTCTGCGGCTCGCCCAGCCAGCCCCAGTTGGTGCCGCCGTAGAGCATGTAGAAGCTCTGCGAGGTCGCGCCGACCGCGATGTTCT
>WRCZ01000556.1 GCA_009783685.1 Actinomycetes bacterium | reverse complement strand
CGACCGACCGCGTCACGACCAGGTGACCCGCCGCGGATCACCCCCGATGTCTCCCCACCCGCACGCCGCGCGGGCCACGTCCGATCCCCCCTCGGCCCGCCACCCGACTCCCCACGTCACGACCAGGCGGCCACCGCAGATCGCCCCCGCGCCGCCCCGAGGTCAGGTGGGTGAGCCGGGTGGGCGGGGGCTTGATGAGGGGTGAGCCGCGGGCAAGAGGGGCTTTAGCCGGCGCGCGGACGATGGCGGAAACCAGATCCGAACAGGGGAGCTTCCGCGCCGCGACACCGGACGGGCGGCGGGAGTCCCGGAGGAGGACCCGTCATGGGGCAGCCGTCGAGCATGCCGCGCGAGGAGCCTGAGCACGGTGCCGCGCCGGAAAACCGATTCGAGGGGCTGCACCGCCTGGTGATGGCGTCCGCGGCCCGGTACGGGGAGCGGCCGGCGGTGGACGCCGCCGACGGTGTGATGACGTACGCGGAACTCGACCTGCGGGCCGACGCGTTCGCGCGGGAACTGGCCGGACGGGGCGTCGGGCCGGGCGACCGGGTGGTCGTGTGGGCCGCGAAGTCGTGCGCGGCGGTCGCCGCGATGCAGGCGGTGTTGCGGCTGGGCGCCGCCTACGTGCCGGTGGACGGCTCGACGCCGGTCGGCCGGATGGCCATGGTCACCCGTGACTGCGCGGCCCGCGTGGTGTGCGCGCCGGACGCCAGGCGCGCCGGTGTCGTGGCCGAAGTGCCCCCGGGCACGGGGTTCCTGGCACTCGACGAGCCTCTCGACGGCACGCGCGCGACCGCGCCCGAGGCGCGTCCCGCCGACGCGGCCGTCGCCCCGGACGACCTCGCCTACATCCTCTACACGTCCGGCTCGACCGGCGTGCCCAAGGGCGTCTGCATCAGCCACCGCAACGCCCGCGCCTTCGTCGACTGGGCCGTCGCGGAACTGTCCGCGGGGCCCGAGGACCGCTTCTCCAGCCACGCGCCGTTCACCTTCGACCTGTCCGTGCTGGACCTGTACGCGGCCTTCGCCTCCGGCGCCTCCGTGCATCTGATCGGCTCGGAACTCGCTTACGCGCCCGTCCAGTTGGTGGAGTTCCTGCACGAGCACGCGATCACCGTCTGGTACTCCGTGCCGTCGGCGCTGATGCTGATGATGCGCGGCGGCGCCCTGCTGGAGCGGCCCGCGCCGCCCGCGCTGCGCGCCGTGCTGTTCGCGGGCGAGCCGTTCCCGATCACGGGGGTGCGCCAGCTCGCCGGCTGGACCGGCGCGCGGCTGCTGAACCTGTACGGCCCCACCGAGACCAACGTCTGCACGTTCCACGAGGTCACCCCGGCGGACCTGGAGCGCGAGCGCCCGGTGCCGATCGGCGCCGCTTCCTGCGGCGACACCGTGTGGGCGGTCAACGACGAGGGCCGGGCCCAGCCGGGCGAGGAGGGCGAGCTGTACGTCGACGGGCCCACCGTGATGCTGGGCTACTGGGGCCGCGAGCCGCAGCGCGGCCCGTACCCGACCGGCGACGTGGTGCAGGTCCGGCACGACGGCTCCTTCGACTACGTGGGCCGCTTCGACCACATGGTGAAGGTCCGCGGCCACCGCATCGAACTGGGCGAGGTCGAGGCCGCGTTGACCAGCCACCCGTCCGTGGAGAACGCCGCGGTGGTCGTCGCGGGCTCGGGCCTCGACGGCCGGCTGGCCGCGTTCGTGGTGCCCGCTTCCGGGACGTCCGGCGCCGGCGTGCTGGCGTTGAAGCGGCACTGCGCCGCGCGGCTCCCCCCGTACATGATCGCGGATTCGGTGGACTTCGTCACCGAGCTGCCCCGTACCCCCAACGGCAAGGTCGACAGGACCGCGCTGGCCGAGCGGCTGACCGCCGCCGGCACCGTGCGCCGTCCCGTCGCCGGCCCGCCCGCCCCCACATCCACTCCCGTCACCGGCCGTCCGGCCGGTACGCCCGCGCACGCCGCGGCCAGTTGAGAGGCAGAACCGACATGACGCAGCCCAGCGAGACCGACGTCAGAGCCAAGCTCACCGCGTTCATCCGGGAGAGTTTCCTCGCCGGCGACCCGAACGGGGAGCTGGAGGACACCACGCCGCTGCTGGAGTGGGGGGTGCTGGACTCCCTGAAGGTCGCGATGCTGCTGAACTTCCTGCGCGGGGAGCTCGGCGTGGTGGTGCCGTTCGGCAAGATGAGCGGCCCCAACTTCAGGGACGTGAACCACATCGTCGCCCTGGTGCTGGAACTGTCCCCGGCGGAGCCCGCGGCGGCCGCACCGGCCGGCGCGGCCGCCGCGGTCGGCGACTGATCCCGCCGATCCGGCAGGGCCGGCCCCTGCCCGGCCGGCCCACACCCCCACGGTTCTGACAGATTCAAGGGACGGAACTTCAGGCATGGACTTCGACCTCACCGACGGCCAGCGCGCGGCCTGCGCCGCTCTGCTGGAAGCGGCTCGCGAGCGGTTCGGCGAGGCCGCCGCCTCCCCGCGGGAATACGCGGACCGGGACGCGTGGCAGGCCGCCGCGCGTCTCGGTGCGGCCGGGCTCTGCCTGCCCGAGGAGTTCGGCGGCGGCGGGCTCGGCGCACTCGACACGGCGCTGCGCCTGGAGGCGTTCGGGGCGGGGTGCGCGGACACCGGCCTGGTCTTCGGCGTGGCCGCGCACCTGCTCGCCTGCGCCGTGCCGATCGACGCGTTCGGCTCCGACGACGTCCGCAAGGAGCTGCTGCCCGGGCTGAGTTCGGCCCGGTTGATCGCGGCCAACGCGATGACCGAGGACGGCGCGGGCTCCGACGTCGGCACCCTCGCCACCACCGCACGGCCCGACGGGGACGTCTACGTCCTCGACGGTGTCAAGTCGTTCGCCAGCAACGCCCCGCTCGCGGACGTGTTCGTCACCTACGCGACGACCGATCCCGCGCTCGGCTTCTTCGGGATCAGCGCGTTCGCGGTGCCCCGCGACCTGCCGGGGATCACGGTCACCGGCCCGATGGCGAAGATGGGGCTGCACGGATGCGCCGCCGGCCGGGTGGAGTTCACCGGCTGCCGCGTCCCGGCCCGCTACCTGCTGGGCGCCGAGGGACAGGGCAGCATGATCTTCCAGCACTCGATGGGCTGGGAGCGCGCCGTCCTGCCGGCGCTCTATCTGGGCGTCATGGAGGAGCAGTTGCGCCGCTGCGTGGCGCGTGCCGGCGAGCGGCGCCAGTTCGGCCGCCCGATCGGCGAGTTCCAGGCGGTCTCGCACCGGATGGCGGCGATGCGGCAGCGGCTCGACGGCGCCCGCTGGCTGCTGTACCGGGCGTGCTGGCTGCTCGACGAGGACCGCGAGGAGCAGGTGGCCGCCGCGGCCGTCGCCAAGACCGCGGTCTCCGAGGCGGCGGTGGCCAACAGCCTGGACGCCGTGCACGTCTTCGGCGCGGCCGGCTACCTGGTGGACGGCGGCATCGAGCGCAACCTGCGGGACGCGGTGCCCGCCGCGATCTTCTCGGGAACGACCGAGATGCAACGGGAGATCCTGACCAGGAAGGCGGGGCTGTGAGCGCCGCGCGCTCCGGCCGCGGGCCGGCCCGGGCCCGGCGCCTGGGCCGGCGCGCCTGGCGGCTGGCCATGACCTATGTGCTGCGTCCGGTGGGCCTGACGCTCGTCAACTTCGGCTATCTGTGGTTCCCGCCGCCCGGGCCGTTCCCCAAGGAGCCGTCCCCGGCGGAACCGGAGCAGGCCGCGAGTCCGCTGCGGGCGCCGCTCCGCGACCCCGCGGGTCCTGCCCTGTACCACCCGGAGCGGCTGCGTCCCGACATCCCGCTGAGCGAGGTGGAGCGGGCGCTGCAACGGCAGTTGTGGGCGGTCGACGACGAGTACCCGGGCAACCCACCGCTCTCCGGCGGGCGTGCCTGAGCGGGCAGCACGAACCGGCAGTGCCCGCACCGGAGTT
>WRCZ01000555.1 GCA_009783685.1 Actinomycetes bacterium | reverse complement strand
CGGTCGGACCCGCGGTGGTCAGATGCGCCGGCCGATGAGGGTAGAACGTTTCAATGACTGGCGCAGAACCTAGGGTCGGCGCAGGAGAGGGTCAAGGGGTCGCACGGGGATTTTCCTCGGTCGCCCGTTTCAACAACCTTTCAATTCGGCGAGTTGACGGGATTGCTTCCGACCCCTTGACCCGGAACTTGCCGGGTCCTAGGTTCTGCGCGACCAATTGAATCGTTCTATGCACACGTGCGCCTCTGCGTGTGTCGCCTGCGCAGAGAGGGGACCGCCCGTGTCCGATCCCGTCGAGACGTCCGAGCCAGGCCGGGGATCCCCCGGGCGACGATCGCGCAGGGCGGGCGCGGCGGCCGGCGTGCTGGCCGCGGCCACGCTGCTCACCGTGGCCGCGGGCCAGTTCCCCGCCGCGGCCGGCCCGGTCGCGGACGGCGCCTCCGCCGCCTGCCCGTGGGTCGGTTCGAGCGCGACGCCCGCGCAGCGTGCCGCCGAGGTGCTCGCGCGGATGACGACGGACGAGAAGCTGTCCATGACCCACGGCAGCCAACTGCCCGGCTACGCCGGCGTGGTGGCGCCCATCCCGCGGTTGTGCGTCCCCGCGCTGAACCTCAACGACGGTGGCGCGGGCGTGGTGATGGGCGGGACGACCGCGATGCCCGCGCCGGTCGCCGCCGCCGCGACCTGGGACCCGTCGGCCGAGCACGCGTACGGGCAGGTGGTGGGCGCCGAGGCGAGGACGAAGGGGATCAGCGTCAACCTCGGGCCCGACACCAATCTGGAGCGTGACCCGCGCGGCGGCCGGGTCTTCGAGATGGCGGGCGAGGACCCGTACCTGGCCGGGGCGATGGCCACCCAGTACGTCAAGGGCGTGCAGTCCCAGGGCGTGATGGCCGACCTCAAGCACCTGGTGGCCAACGACACCGAGCAGAACCGCAACAACGGCAACGCGATCGTCGACGAGCGCACCCTCAACGAGATCTACTACCCGGCGTTCAAGCAGGCCGTGCAGGAGGGCGGGGCCGCCTCGATCATGGCGGCGACCAGCCTGGTCAACGGAGTCCACGCCAACGAGAACTCCGCCCTCCTCAACCTGACGGCCAAGCAGGACTGGGGCTTCGACGGGTTCGTGGTGACCGACTGGGACGGTGCCCGCAGCACCGTGCAGGCCGCGAACGCCGGCCTGGACCTGAACATGCCGGCCCCCGGCAACTTCGGGCAGCCGCTGGCCGACGCGGTGCGCTCCGGGCAGGTCAGCATGGCCGTGCTCAACGACAAGGTGGCACGCCTGCTCACCGAGGAGTTCGCCTACGGCCTGTTCGACACCACCGCCGGATCCCCCGGCGCCACCGCCACGACACCCGAACACGTCGCCACGGCACGGGACATCGCGGCCGAGGGCACCGTTCTGATGAAGAACGACGGCGGCCTGCTCCCGCTGGACGCCGCGTCGACCCCGTCGATCGCGGTGATCGGCGCCGCGGCGAAGGAGGCGCCGATCACCGGGGGCGGCGGCAGCTCCCACGTGCCGGCCGACGCGTCGTCGGTGGTCACCGTCGCCGACGGGATCGCCGAGCGGGCAGGCGGCTCCGTCCGCGTGGACACCGCCGGTTCCTGGACCGGAGCGGCGTCCTCCTCCGCGAGCGCGTCCGACCAGCCGGCCAACATGTTCGACGGCAGCACGGCCACCCGCTGGTCCAGCGGGACGCCGATGGCCGACGGCCAGTGGGTGACCGCAGACATGGGAGGCGCGCACCTCCTCGACCGGATCACCCTGGACGCCGGCAACGCCACCGACTACGCCCGCGGTTACCGGATCTACCTGTCCACCGACGGCACGAACTGGGGCGACCCGGTCGCCGAGGGCACCGGCTCGGGCCAGGTGATCACCGCCACCTTCCCGGCGCAGCAGGCCCGTTACCTCAAGATCGTGCAGACCGGCTCCGCGAGCAGCTGGTGGTCGATCGCCGAGCTGAACGCGTACACCGCCGACGGCGCGGGCGGGCAGACCGCCGTGGCCCGCGGCGGGCTGCGGGTGCCGGGAGTCACCGACAAGCTGCCCACGGTCCCCTCCGCCCGCTTCACCACCGCCGACGGACAACCGGGCCTGACCGCCACCTACTTCAACAACCTCGACCTGTCCGGCACGCCCGCGCTCACCCGCGTCGAGCCGGCGATCGACGACCACTACACGGCCGCGCCCGGCCCCGGCGTCAACGGGGCCGGCTTCTCGGTGCGCTGGCAGGGCTTCCTCACCGCGCCGGTCACCGGCACCTACACCTTCTCGATGGCCAACACCGGCGGGGTGCGGATGACCCTCGGCGGGCAGCCGGTCTTCCAGGACTGGGCCCAGTACGGTCCCGGCGTCTCCGCGATCCACCTGAAGGGCGGCGTGCCGACGCCCATCACCGTGGAGAACTACCAGCCCGTCAACGGCCCCGACGGCCCGGTCGCCGGCACGCCGCAGACCCCGCCGGCGAACGGCTCCGTCACGCTCGGCTGGCAGGCCCCCGACACCGACGCCATCGCGGCGGCCGCGGCCGCCGCCAAGCAGGACAGCGTCGCCGTCGTGGTCGTCAACGACGACGAGAGCGAGGACGGCGACCGGCAGAACCTCACCCTGCCCGGCGCCCAGGACGACCTGATCGAGGCGGTCGCCGCCGCCAACCCGCACACTGTCGTGGTCCTCAACACCGGCGCGCCGGTGCTGATGCCGTGGCTCGGCTCGGTCGACGGCGTCCTGGAGTCCTGGTACGGCGGCCAGCAGAACGGCGCCGCCCTCGCGTCCGTCCTGTTCGGCGACGTCGCGCCGTCCGGCAAGCTGCCGCAGACCTGGCCCGCGAGCATGGACCAGCTCCCCACCGCCGACACCTCCCGCTACCCCGGCACCGTCGACGTGTCGACCAACACCACCGACTACCACTACAGCGAGGGCCTGGAGGTCGGCTACCGCTGGTACGACGACCACCACCTCACCCCGCTGTTCCCGTTCGGGTACGGCCTGACCTACTCCACGTTCTCCTTCAGCGGACTCGCCGTCACGCCGGGCACGGCGAACGCCTCGGGCCCGGTGCGCGTCGCGGCGACGGTGAGGAACACCGGAACCCGCACCGCCAGCGAGGTGGCCCAGCTCTACGTCGGCGACCCGGCCGGCGCCGGCGAACCGCTCAAGCAGCTCAAGGGCTTCCAGCGGGTCACCCTCGCACCGGGGCAGTCCCAGCGCGTCACCTTCACCGTGGCCGCGTCCGACCTCCGCACCTGGGACGACACCACGCACGCGTGGCGGACCAACGACGGCACCTACCGGATCTTCGTCGGCGACTCCTCCCGCGACCTGCCCCTGACCGGCAGTTACACCCTCCACCGCTCGACCGGAGCCAGGACCGTCACCGCGGACGCCCCCGCGACCCTCGACCCCGCGCACGGCAACGTCGTCACCACGACGCTCACCGCGGGCGGCACCCAGACGCTGCGCCACGTCAGGCTCGGCCTCGACCTGCCGGCCGGCTGGAGCGCCCAGGCACTGAGCACGGCGGCCTTCGACACGGCGGCTCCCGGCGACCGGCTCCGGACCTCCTGGCTGGTCACGCCCCCGCCCGGCGCCCAGGCCCGGCTGTGGCGGCTGACCGCGACGGCGACCGCCGACGGCGGCTACCGCGAAGCCGGCGGCCTCGGGACCACCGTCGGCCCACTGGTGTCGGCGACGCTGACCTCCACCGCGAAACTGGCCCGTACCGGCGGCAGTTACCCGGTCACCCTCAGCCTGCGCAACACCACCGACCAGCAGGTCACGGTCAGCGCCGTGACCGCCGCGCCCGCGGGGGTGACCGTCACGCCCGGGCAGACGTTCGTGGCGATCCCGCCCCGGTCGACGGTGACCCGGGACCTGACCGTCGCCGTCGGCGACGACGCGAAGTCCTCCTCG
>WRCZ01000554.1 GCA_009783685.1 Actinomycetes bacterium | reverse complement strand
CGGTCGCCTTCGAGGAGCCGACGCTGTTCTCCGCCTCGGTCCGCGAGAACGTCGCCATGGGCGCGGGCCCCGGCGGCGCGGACGACGCCGACGTGCGCCGGGCCCTGGACATCGCCCAGTGCGACTTCGTGGACCGGCTGCCCGACGGCCTGGACACCCAGGTCGGCGAGCAGGGCCTGAGCCTGTCCGGCGGCCAGCGGCAGCGCCTCGCGCTGGCCCGCGCGGTCGTCGGCCGCCCCCCGTTCCTGGTCCTCGACGACCCGCTGTCCGCGCTCGACGTGCACACCGAGGCACTGGTCGAGGGCGCGCTGCGCGAGGTGCTCCAGCGCACCACCGCGCTGGTCGTCGCCCACCGGCCGTCCACCGTGCTGCTCGCCGACCGCGTCGCGCTGATGTCCGGCGGGCGGATCACCGCGGTCGGCACCCACGCCCAACTGCTGCGGGACAGCGCCGAGTACCGCCATCTGATGTCCGGGACCGGACAGGACGACGGCGGCCGCGACCACGACCGCCACGAGACCGCCGACCTGGAGAGGAGCGACGCCCGATGACCTCCGTGGCCGACCACGAGGAGCAGGCGCTGGAGCCCGGCGCTCCCGCCCCCGTCGCCCCGGGCGCCGCCGACCCGTTCGACCGGGACGTGCTGCCGGCGCCGAAGAACGCCCAGCTCGCGCTGCTGCGCTCGCTGCTCGGCCCGCACCGGGCGCGGGTGTGGACCGCCGCCGTGCTGCTGCTGATCCAGCAGGCCGCGGTGCAGGCCGGGCCGCTGCTCGTCGCCTACGCCATCGACCACGCCATCCCGCAGGTGCGGCACGGCCGGCACGGCGCGCTGATCGCCGTCGCCGTCGGCTACCTCGGCTGCGGCCTGGCGTCGGGCATCCTGCAGCGCGGCTTCATCCGGGTGGCGGCCCGGGTCAGCCAGGACGTGCTGATCGACCTGCGCGGGCGGATCTTCCGGCACGCGCAGTCGCTGAGCCTGGACTTCCACGAGCGCTACACCTCGGGCCGGCTGATCGCCCGCGCCACCTCCGACGTCGAGGCGATCAGGGAACTGCTCACCGACGGCCTGGAAGAACTGGTCGGCGTGGTGCTGTCCGCGGTGTACATCACCGCGCTGCTGATGTTCCTCGACTGGAAGCTGGGCCTGGCCACCCTGGTCAGCTACGTGCCGCTGTACTGGGCGATCCGGGTCTTCCAGCGGCGCTCGATGGTGGCGTACCGCAAGCGGTCCACCGCCATCGCCGCGGTGATCGTGAAGTTCACCGAGACCATGAACGGCATCCGCCCGGTCAAGGCGTTCCGCCGCGAGGAGCCCAACGACGAGGCGTTCGCCGCACTCAACCACCGCCACGAGCGGGCCAACGGCGACGCGATCCTGGAGATGGCCCGCTACGTCGTCGGCTCCCGGCTGATCGCCAACGTCACCATCGCCGCGATCGTGCTCTGGGGCGCCTACCGGGTCGCCGGGGACACGATGGCGCTGGGCGTGCTCGCCGCGTTCGTGCTGTATCTGCGGCGGCTGTACGACCCCATCGACCGGCTGGGGATGTTCCTCAACTCCTACCAGTCGGCGGCCGCCTCGCTGGAGAAGATCGCCGGACTGCTGGCACAGGCGCCGGCCGTCCCCGATCCGGCCCACCCGGTGCCGCTGCCGGAGCGGACCGGCGGCATCCCCGGGCGCGAGGTCGCCTTCGAGGACGTGCGGTTCGCCTACCGCACCGGCGGCGAGGTGCTGCCGCGCTTCGACCTGCGGCTGCCGGCCGGCCAGACCGTCGCCGTCGTCGGCGCGACCGGCGCCGGCAAGTCCACCCTCGCCAAGCTGCTGGCCCGCTTCTACGACCCGACGTCGGGCCGGGTGACGCTGGACGGCGTGGAACTGCGCGACCTGGCCCAGGCCGACCTGCGGCGGGGCGTGGTCATGGTGACCCAGGAGGCGTTCCTGTTCTCCGGCACGGTCGCCGACAACATCGCCATCGGCCGCCCGGACGCCACCCGCGAGGAGGTCGAGGCGGCGGCCAAGGCGATCGGCGCGCACGACTTCATCACGGCGCTGCCGGACGGCTACGACACCGACGTCCGCAAGCGCGGCGGCCGCATCTCCGCCGGGCAGCGCCAACTCGTCGCCTTCGCCAGGGCTCTGCTCGCCGACCCGGCGGTGCTGATCCTCGACGAGGCGACGTCGTCGCTCGACATCCCCGGCGAGCGGGCCGTCCAGCACGCCATGGCCACCGTGCTCACCGGCCGGACGGCCGTGATCATCGCCCACCGGCTGTCCACCGTCGAGATCGCCGACCGGGTGCTGGTGATGCAGGGCGGCCGCATCATCGAGGACGGCACCCCCGCCGAACTCGTCGCGGGCGACGGCCACTTCGCCGGCCTCCACCAGGCCTGGCGCGACAGCCTGGTCTGACCGGGCCCTCGGGGGCACCGGTCCGGGGGAGCGATCTGCCGCCCGCGTCCTAGTGGTGGGGCGCGCGGCGGAGGTTGCGGACCGCGGGGACGGAGAGCAGGGTCGAGGCGACGGCCACCGCGACGACGCTGCCGGCCAGCAGGACGTGGCGGGCGCCGAAGGCCGCGGCGGCCGGGCCGGCCAGGGCCTGGCCGACCGGCAGCATCGCCACCGAGCCGGCGACCTCGTAGGCGTGGATGCGGTTGAGGATGGCCCCGGGCACCTGCGTCTGCACGGACGTGGCCCAGTTGACGCCCCAGTAGGCCGATCCGACGCCTGCCACGAACACGCAGGCGCAGATCGCCCCGACCGGCAGGGCGAGGCCGACCGAGAGCGGCATCAGGGCGGTCAGGAAGAGCGCGCAGGACCCGGCGCGCAGCTGCCGTTGCGCCCGCAGCCGGATCGCCAGCAGCGCGCCCACCGCGGTGCCGCCGCCCATCGCCGAGTTGACCAGGCCGTAGGCGCCGGCGCCGTGCGCCGGGATGATCTGCCCGGCGGACAGCGGGACGTAGGGGCCGGTGGTGCAGACCATGAACACCATCCACACCACGATCACCGACCACATCCAGGTGCGGGCCCTGAACTCCCGCCAGCCCTCGACCAGATCGGTGCGGAATCCGTTGACAGCCTTCGTCAGCCGCGGGGCCTCCGGCGCCAGCCGCAGCAGCACCAGGCACAGCGCGCTGGTGGCGTAGGTGGAGGCGTGCACCAGGAACACCACCCCCGGGGAGGTGAGCCCGATCAGCAGGCCGGCGAAGGCCGGGCCGAGCAGCGCCGCGGTCGACTCCGCGGTCCTGGTCACCCCGTTCGCGCCCTGCACGTCGGTGGCCACCCGCACCAGCGTGCTGGCCACGCCGGGCTGGAAGAGCGCGGCCATGGTGCCGTTGACCACGGCGATGGCCACGACCTCCCACAACCGGACCTGGTGGGTGAGGAAGAGCACCGCGCCCAGCGTCTGCGTGCCCACCCGCACCGAGTCCGCGCCGATCATCAGGGCCCGCGCGTTGAACCGGTCGGCGAAGACCCCGCCGAAGATCACGAATCCGGCGAAGCACGCGGTGGACGCGGCCATCACCAGGCCGATGTCGCCGGCCGAGTAGCCGTACGTCAGCAGCCCCGCCGACAGCGCGACCGGCAGCATGGTGTCGCCGAGCATCGCGACGGTCCTGGCGATGAAGTAGAGCCGGAAGTTGGGCGACCACAGGCGCCCGCCGGGCCCGCCGACTGCGGCCCGGCGGATGCCCGGTTCCGTGCGGCTTCCCGTGCCGCTCCCCGCGCCGGGGGCGGTGCCCGAACCCGTGCCGGTGCCGGTGTTCTTGCTGGTGCTGGCGGTGTCGTCGGGACCTGGACAGGGCAGGGCGGCATCGTGACCGGACGAGGGTGAGCTCACCGGGCCAATATGGACTGGACCACTCAGTGCCGTCCAGGCGATTCCGGAGCGCGGACCTCCCGCACCCGGAACAGCCGCACCGAGCGG
>WRCZ01000553.1 GCA_009783685.1 Actinomycetes bacterium | reverse complement strand
TGACCGCGCTCACCTTCGGTGCGGGCGCGGCGGCGTCCTTCCTCTGCGCCGTCCTGCTCCTCGCGAGAAGGCCCGCGGCGCCGCCGTCCGGCGGGGCCACCGCGGCCTGACCGCTCCCGATTCCGTCACCTCCCCCGCCGAGGTCCGCGCCCTGCGTGAGCGCCTGGGGGGCAGGGCGCGGCACGGTGCCGCCGGCTTCGTCCTGGCCCGCCGCGGCAGGCGGCGTGACGCGCGTGCCCTGCGGAGCGGATGCGTGACCGAGCGCAGTGCGCGGCGACGGGACCGTCCACCGTGCGGAGCCGCAGCGTGACGGGGTGAAGCATGTCGTCCGCGCGGCAAATCGAGGAGGCGGCATTTGCGGCATAAGTCATGAAAACTGGTTAACTTCACCCTATGGACTTCGGTCGTCGACTGACTGACCTGCCCGAGCGCATGTCCCGCCTGGCGCTGGGGCTGGCGCTTGCCCTGGTGGTGGCCATCACCGTCGCCGACGTGATCTCCCCCAAGCAGGTCTACCTCAGTCCGATGCTCGTGGTCGCCCCGGCGCTCGTGGCATCGTTCGCCGGCCCTTGGCGCACCGCGGGCATCGCCATGGTGGCCCTGGGGGCGCAGGTCATCGCGGCGGCGGCGAACGGCGGCGCCGCCACCAAGACCCGGGTGTGGCAGCTGGCCGCGCTGTTCGTCGTCTCGGTCCTGCTCGTCTTCTTCAGTTACGTCCGCCAGCAGCGCGGCCAGGAGCTGAGCCGGGCCAGACTCGTGGCCGAGACCGCCCAACGGGTGCTGCTGCGGCCGCCGCCCCCGCGCGTCGGCCCGCTCCGGATCGCCTGGCAGTACCTCGCCGCCGAGAACGACACGCAGTTCGGCGGTGACCTCTTCGCCGTCACCCGCTGCCGGCCGGCCGCCAGCCGCGCGATCATCGGCGACGTCCGCGGCCACGGGCTGCCCGCGATCGCCGAGGCGTCCGCCATCCTGGGCTCCTTCCGCGAGGCCGCCCGGCGCAGCACGACCCTGGACGAGCTGGCGGCGGTGCTGGAGGAGAGCGTCGGCTGGGACCTCCAGGAGATCGCGGACAGCGGGCAGGAACGGGGCGAGAACTTCGCCACCGCGTTGCTGCTCGAAGTGCCCGACCAGGGCGATCGCGTCTACATGACCTGCTGCGGGCACCCGCCGCCCCTGCTGATCAGCGCGGACGGCCAGGTCACCGCAACACGCTGCGCCGACCCGGCCCCGCCGCTGGGCCTGGGTTTCCTGTCCGGGACCACCGGCAGCCTGGAGACCCTCACCTACTCCACCGGGGACACGCTCCTGCTCTACACCGACGGGGTCATCGAGGCGCGCTCACCGCAGGGCGCGTTCTACTCGCTCGTCGAGCGCGTCGCGGGCTTCCCCCACCCGCTGTCCCCGGACGCCCTGGTGCAGCACCTGCGCCAGGACCTGCTCGCCCATACCGGCGGCCGGCTGAGCGACGACGCCGCCCTGCTCGCCCTCAGCATGGCCCCTGAGGACGACGAGACCCAGCGGTACGGTGGAAACGAGACCGAGGCCGGCACCGCACCCAGCCCCGCCGGGGTCCGCGCGACCAGCTCCACCAGCGCGTCGGGTGCGTCCGGCCCCTCGGGCGCCCCCCGGGAACCGCTCCGGAGCGGGGCCGACGAGAGCCCCACGAGGAGGACCTCACGCCATGGAATCCGAGCGCATCGACAGCATCGTCTCCGCACTGCGTACGCGGGGCATCATGGCCCATCGCGTTGACGAGGGCGTGTACGAGTTCGGCATCCGCGTGGTCATCCCCGACGGCAGCGAGGCCCTCTGGTCGATCGGCGCCGGCGGGCTGGAGGCCGAGGTGCTGCGGGACAACACGCTCATCGGCTTCGTGCCGCACATCGCCGGCTCCGAGGACTTCACCGACCAGCAGGCGACCCAGGCGATCGCCACCACCAGCTACTCCGAGGAAGGGCTGCACCCCGCGAGGCGCGACGTCCCGCCGCCGGACCCCGCCCGATCGCCCGCGCCTTCCGACCCGCTCGTGGAGACGCGGCCGCTGCCCGAGCCCGAGTCGCCGGCCGGACCGCCGAGCGCCGGGTCACCCGACGCGGAGCCCGGAGCCGAACCGGGCGCCGAGCCGCTCCCCGGCTCCTCGCACCCGCGCTGGCGCCACTGGCCGCACCGCTGAACCAGACGTGACCGCCCGGCGTCGGGACGGTGGCCCCGCCGTGGCCGCCGGCCCCGGTCGCCTCGAACCGCTCGCGGGATCCAGCCAAACGCTTCGGCCGGCGCCACGGCATAGGTATGTGTCGAGGTGGCTGCCACGTACCCCGGTTCATGACTGACGGGCACCCCTGTTCATAGGGGTGGTGGACACAGGGGTAGGGGTTACTGGCGACTGCGGGGCCGAACTACTTTCGAGCGTGCCTGTGTGGCGCTCCCGGAGTAAATTGGGCGGGTTTGGATCGAATTGGAGATGTGTGTGGACCGCGAGGCCTGGTTCAGCCGCTATCACCCTGCTCCTCCTGGAAGCGAACCCCGCAGACTTGTCTGCTTTCCGCACGCCGGCGGCTCGGCCAGTTTTTACCTCCCTGTTTCCCGGGCACTGCAACCGGATGTCGAAGTCCTCGCCGTGCAGTATCCGGGCCGGCAGGAGCGCAGGACCGAGCAGCCGGTCCGGGACCTGCACGAACTGGCGGACCGGGCGGCCGAGGCGCTGGCCCCGACGGTCGACCGGCGGACGGCGTTCTTCGGCCACAGTATGGGTGCGGTGGTCGCCTACGAGGTCGCCCTGCGGCTGAAGCGGAACCATGGGGTGGAGCCGGCCCGGCTCTTCGTCTCCGGACGCCGCGCGCCGTCGGTGCACCGCCCGCTGCCCGATCCGGTCCACCTGCGGGACGACGCCGGAGTCGTCGCCGAGCTGCGGCGGCTGGCCGGCACCCATGCCGACCTCCTCGCCGACGACGAGGTCGTGCGGATGATCCTGCCCGCGGTGCGCGGCGACTACCGGGCCATCGAGACCTACGTGCCGCGCCCGTTGGTGCCGCTGGGCTGCCCGGTCACGGCGCTCGTCGGTGACCGCGACCCGCAGGTCGAGGTCACCGAAGCGGAAGCATGGGCCGGGCACACCACCGGCCCGTTCGACGTCCAGGTGTTCCCCGGCGGGCACTTCTACTTGGTCGCCGAGGGGCCGGCCGTGATCGGCGCGGTCCGCGACCGGCTCGGCGTGCCGGTGTGAAGGCGGCGACGGCCGCGGCTGATTCCTTCCGCCTTCTTAACAGGCCGGGTTGCCCGAACTTCGGGAAGCCGCGATAGAGTCGAACCGGCTTTCGGGGCCTGCGGAAGCCGGTTATCCGGAGTATGCCAGGAGCACCTATGCCACGGGCTGCGAGCCCGGCGGGCACCTTGTCGTGTGCCCGGTTTCTGTTGGGTAAGAGTGCGAATTGAACGGTTTGAACGGGGGCTGTTCACTGTCGTGGAATTTATTCAGCGTGAAGCACAGTTAGAGTTTCTGCGAACCGCCCTGAGGGAAGCCATTTCCGGCAGCGGCGGAACGGTTCTGGTTGAAGGTGGAATCGCCTGCGGGAAGAGCCAGACCCTGGAATGGGTGATCGACGAGGCGACCCGCGCCGGGGTGACCCTGCTGACCGCGGCGGGGTCACCGGCCGAGGACGGCACGCCGCTGGGCGTCGTCGCCCAGTTACTCGACGGCGCGCCGCCGCTGACCGGACTCCCGTCCGCGGTGGAAAGTGCCGCCGACCGGCGGCCCGGCCGGTTCGCCCGGCAACTCACCGCGGCCGTACGGGACATGGCCGAACAGGCGCCGGTCGTCATCGGCGTCGACGACCTCCAGCACGCGGACGCCGAGTCGCTGCACTGCCTGCTCCAACTGGCGCGGCTGACGCGGCGCAGCCGCGTCCTGATGGTCCTCACCCAGCCCCTGCACGGCGGGCCGCGGGACCC
>WRCZ01000552.1 GCA_009783685.1 Actinomycetes bacterium | reverse complement strand
GTGGAGAGCTGGAAGCGGGCGAGGGCGCGTCCCAGGGCGGCGGCCGGGGCGAGGGCGGTGACGAGCGCGGTGGCGCTCCCGGCGTAGACGATCTCGCCGATGGTGCAGAGCACGGACACCGCGGCGACGGCCGGGGCCCGCCAGCCGTGTCCCAGCGAGGTGGCGGCGAGGAAGCCGAGGTAGGACGCGGCGAGCACCACGCCGGCAAGAGCCAGCACGGCCCGCCGGGAGAAGCGGGACAGCAGGACGGTGACCGGGACCTGCAGGGTGACCACCAGCACCGTGTTCGCCACGAAGATGGCCGCCGACCACACCGGGGACTCGTGCAATTGGGTCACCAGGACCAGGGGGAGCGCGATTTCGGGGACGTTGAGGCAGAAGACGTAGACCACGTTGGCGGCCAGCAGCGCGCGCATCCGAGGTGCGGGCCCGTCGGCCCGGTCCCCGGCCGCAGCAGCGGCCGGACGCGCGTGCAGGCGGACCGACCAGGCCAGGGCCGCCGCGACGAGGTACGCGAGCCCGGTGACGGCTGCCAGCGCCTGCAACGCGGTGGCGCCGCCCGCCAGGCACGCGGTGGCGAGGAGGGCGCCCGCGCCCAGGCCGGCGTTGCGCAGGGCGCGGCCTCCCGCGAGCGCGGCGTCGCGTTCACGGCCGTGCGCGACCGTGGCCACGAGCGCCGCATGGGCGGCCGGCCATGCCTGGTTGCCGATGCCGAGGAAGAGCGCCGCCGCGGTGAACAGCCAGACGTGCCCCGCCGGGGCAGCCAGCAGGAGCGCCACACCCACCACCCGCACCAGCATCGACGCCGCCACGACCGCGCTGCGCGCGCCCCGGTCCAGCCATCGGCCCACGGCGGGCATGCACACCAGGGCCACGACGACACCGGCCGTCATGGCGAGGCCGGTGGCCGACGCGGACAACCCCAGCACCGTCACCCCGTAGAGCAGCAGAAAGGGCCGCAGCAAGCCGGTGCCGAGCGCGTCCACGGCCAGGGCGACGGCGTAGCGGGGGCCTCCGGAGGCGCGGACGAGGGCGCGCGGCTGGATCCTGGTGACGGTTGCCATGGCGTCAACGGTGCGTGCGCCCGCCCGGCCGGCCACGCCGGTTGACGGAAACCGTCAACCGGCGCGGTCGCCGTCCGTCGGACCGGCGATGATGAGGGGGTGACGTTGAGGATCGACATCGGCGGCCTGCCGTCCGGGGGTCTGCGGTTCGCCGCCTCCCCGCTGGCCGAGCTGACCGCGATGCTGCACGTGCTGGCCGAACCCGGGCACCACCCGCAGCTCGCCGGCTGGGCCGCGGACGTCAGGGCCGGGCTGCGGCCGGAGCTGGCCGAGCGGCTCAGGGAGGCGGAGTTCCTCTGGCGTTCCTCACGCGCCGACTTCCTGGTCCCCGCCCGCCCCCGGCCGACCCTCGCCGAGGAACTCGACGACGTGGACCGGATCGACGACGAGACGTATGTGACGGCCGCGCTCACCACCACGTGCGGCAGGAACCGGGTCCACTTCGCCTCGCCGTCACCGCTCGCCGACGCGGCGGCGCGCGAGCGGGCCCTGGACCTCGCCCAGGCCCGCGGCGCGCTCCAGGAGGCCTTCGCGGAACGACTGCTCGCGGACCCCGCGGCCGTGCGGGCGCGGGTGCGCCAGACCCTCGAAGCGTGCGCCGAGGCGTTCTTCGACGCCGCCTGGACGGGCGTCGCCGTCCAACTCGCCACCGACCTGCGCGTGAAGAACGACCTGCTGAAGCGCCAGGGCGTCGGGGCGGCACTCGCGGCGGTCTCCAGCGCCGTCACCCTGGCCCCGGACGGCACCTGCATCGTCGTGGACAAGCTGCAGGACAGCGCGACCGCCGCCCACGGCACCGGGGTCACCTTCCTCCCCAGCGTCTTCGGCCGCCCCCACCTGGTGGCGGTCCACGCGCCCGGGTGGCAGCCGGTGGTGCAGTACCCCGTCGCCGAGCCGAGTCCACCGCAGCCGGTGCCGCTGGAAACGCTCACGCTGCGGCTGGAGGCCCTCGCGCATCCGGTACGGCTGCGGCTGCTGCGCACCCTGGCCCGCGGTCCCCACACCACCGGTGAGCTGGCCCACGCCTGGGAACTCTCGCCCCCGGAGGTCTCCCGCCACCTCGCCGTCCTGCGCCGGGCGGGCCTGCTCACCGCCCAGCGGCAGGGCCGCTACGTCCTTCACGCCGTCAACCTGCCCGACCTGACGGCGCTCGGGCCCGACCTGCTCGCGGCCCTGCTGCGCTGAGCGGCCTCGGCGTGCCGGGACCCGCCCGGCCGCCGCCTTCGCACCGTCGCCGGAGGTGTCAGCCGGTCAGGCCCGCGCTGATCAGCCAGATGTGCTCGCAGGTCGAAGAGGCCTGCTGCACCTGCGCGTTGGACTCCTGCGAGGCGTGGTAGAAACTGCGCTCGATCATCCAGCACAGGGCGCGGGCCATTGCCGAGGCCTGCTGGGGCCCGGTGCCGGCCGGGACGCCGGCGCGTTCCAGGACGGCGGTGATGGCCATGATGAACAAGTCGGCCGTGCGGCTCCACAGTTCGCCGATCTCCGGGACGGTCAACGACAGGTCGATCGCCGTACGCATGACCAGGCCGTGCTCGCTCCACAGCTCGACCGTGCGCCGCATGGCCGCCGCGACGGCCTCGCGCGGCTCCTCCGACTGCGCGGTGGCCAGGGACCGCTCCCACAGGTGCTCGACGGTGCGGGCCACCAGCGCCGTGACCACTTCCTGCTTGGAGCCGAAGTAGAAGTACAGGGCGCCGCGCGTGATGCCTACCTGCTGGGCGATGTCGCCGACGGTCATCGCCTCGTAGCCCTTGTCCGCCAGCAGGGCCTCGCAGGCGTCCAGGATGGCCCGCTCGCGCAGATCGCCCTTGCGTTCGGTGGTGCCGCGCCGGCCCCGCGCGGGCTGGTTGCCGGGCGTCACAGCTGGGCGCCCTCGGCGAAGTCCGTCGAACGGGAGAGCGTCTCCCATGCGCGGATGTCCTCGTCCACGGCCGTGCGCGCGGCGGCGATCAGCCGCAGCGCGTCCGAGCCCAGGACGAGGTGGGCCGGCGGCCGGTCGATGGACGCGATGTGCACGACGGCCTCCCCGGCCCTGGCCGGATTGCCCAGCTGGTTCCCGCTGGCCTTCTGTCGTGCTTCGCGGATGGGGACGAACAGCTCGTCGTAGTCGCCGACGGACCGCTCCGCGCGGGTCATGGACCGTCCGGCCCAGTCGGTGCGGAAGGAGCCGGGCTCGATCGCCGTCACGTGGATCCCGAACTGGGCGACCTCCTTGTCCAGCGACTCCAGGATGCCTTCCAGGGCGAACTTGCTGCCGCAGTAGGCGGACATGCCGGGCACGGCCATGAGCCCGCCCATGGAGGTCACGGCCATCAGACGGCCGCTGCGGCGCTGCCGCATGAAGGGCAGCGCCGCCCGGAGGGTGGCCACCGTCCCGAACACGTTGACCTCGAACTGCCGCCGGACCTCGGCCAGCGGGGTCTCCTCGAAGGTGCCCTCCAGGCCGTAGCCGGCGTTGGCGACCACGACGTCCAGCGGGCCGACGTTCCGCTCCACCTCCGCGACCACCGCCGTGACGGCGTCGCCGTCCGTCACGTCCAGGATGCGGCCGTGAGCGGACCCGGGTCCGAGCGCTTCGAAGGCCCGCAGGTCCTCCTCGGAGCGGACCGTTCCCACGACGGTGTGCCCGGCGGCCAGGGCGGCCTGCGCGAAGGCACGCCCCAGGCCGCTGCTGACGCCGGTGATGAGCCACTTCTGCTGCTGCATTGCTGATTCCCCAGGGACGAGGTGACGGGAGCGGGACCGCTCCCTCACCCCAAAGTCTACACCGTGTCGATTTTTGTCTTCGAGGTGTAGATTCACTCCCCGGGGGGTCAGCGCCAGCCGAGGCCGGGGGCCACGTGGGTGAGGATGCTCTCCAGCACGTGGGCGTTGTAGTCGAC
>WRCZ01000551.1 GCA_009783685.1 Actinomycetes bacterium | reverse complement strand
CGGGCGGTGCCGTTCACCGAGCCGGGCCGTTCACCGTGCGTGGCCAACCACCGTGCGGGGGCGTTTGCCGAGCCCGGCGGTGCCGTTCACCGAGCCGGGCTGTCTACTGAGCCCAGCCGTCCGTTGTGCGGGGGGCGTCCACTGTGCGGGGCCGGTTCACCGAGCGGGGCCCTCCGCCGGGCGGTGTCGTTCACCGAGCCGGGCCATTCACCGCACCGCACCGGACCGCCCACCGCATCGGGTCGTTCACCGCATTGGGCCGTCCATCCGCCGGGCGGGCTAGAGCCAGCCGTTCTGGCGGGCCGCGCGGACCGCCTCCATGCGGTTGCGGGTCGACGTCTTGCCGATCGCCGACGAGAGGTAGTTGCGGACGGTGGACTCCGACAGGAAGAGGCGGGTCGCGATGTCCGCGACGGTCGCCCCGTCCGCCGCCGCGTTCAGCACGTCCTGCTCGCGTGCGGTCAGCGGGCTCGGGCCGGCGCTCAGCGCCGCCGCGGCCAGCGCCGGGTCGATCACCCGCTCGCCCCGCAGCACCTTGCGGATCGCCACCGCCAGCTCCTCGACCGGCCCGTCCTTGACCAGGAACCCGGCCGCGCCCGCCTCCATCGCCCGCCGCAGGTAGCCGGGCCGGCCGAACGTCGTCAGGATCAGCACCCGGCACGACGGCAGCCGCTCCCGCAGCTCCGCGGCCGCGTCCAGGCCGCTGCGGCCCGGCAGTTCGATGTCCAGCAGCGCGATGTCCGGGCGCACCGCGAGCGCCTCGGCGACGATCCGGTCGCCCGCCGCGACCTGCGCCACCACCTCGATGTCGTCCTCGAGACCGAGGAGCAGGGCCAGCGCGCCGCGCATCATCCCCTGGTCCTCCGCCAGCAGCACGCGGATGCGCCCCGCCGCGGCCCCGTCGCCCTGCGCGGCCCCCTCGTCCCGCTCGGCCCGCGCCGTCCCGGGCGACGTCGTGCGGGGTCCGGACTCCTCGGCGTCGGTCATGGCCACAGCGTAACCACCGCCCTCTCCCTCCGCTGGCGCCCCTCGTGCCTCACCTGGCCGCCTCGTCCTCGACGGGGAGGACGGCAGTGACGCGGAAACCCCCGCCCTGGCCGGGGCCGTGGGTCAGGCTGCCGCCGGCCGCGGCGAGGCGTTCGGTGAGCCCCCGCAGGCCCGTACCGACCCGGCTCCGCACCGCGATGCCGCCGGCCGCCGCGCGCCGGGCGGCCGCGGCGGGCGAGCCGTTGTCGGAGATCTCCAGGTGGGCCCGGCCGTCGCCGGTACGCAGCTCGATCGTGGTCCGGGTGGCACCGCTGTGCCGGACCACGTTGGTGACGCCCTCGCGGACCACCCAGCCCAGTAGCGCCTCGGTGTGCGGGGGCAGCGGCGGTCCCGACTCCTTCACCACGACCTCGATGTCCGCGGCGGCCAGCGCCGACCTGGCCCGGTCCAGCTCCGTCGACAGGCTGCCCTCCCGGTAGCCGGTGACCGCCTCGCGGATCTCGGTCAGCGCCTGCCGGCCGACGCCCTCGATGTCGGCGACCTGCACCAGCGCCGCGTCCATGTTGCGCGGCGCGAGCCTGCGGGCCGCCTCGGCCTTCACCACGATCACCGACAGGGTGTGCCCCAGCAGGTCGTGCAGGTCGCGGGAGAACCGCAGCCGCTCCTGCGCCACCGCCGACCGCGCCAGCTCCTGCCGGGTCTCCCGCAACTGCTTCACCGCGTGGAACAGCGTGATGATCACCGACACCACGAGCCCGGACAGGAACGTGCCGTACGCCAGGCTCGCGGTGCCCCAGAAGCCCTCGTGGTGCAGCGACGCGATCACCCCGGCCGTCGCGCTCAACGGCATCAGCATCAGGCCCAGTTGGCGGCGGCTGCGCGACACGCAGCCCACGCACAGCGAGACCAGGACGAACAGCAGCACGAAGTTGCCGCCGTAGACCAGCGCCAGCGGCAGCGTGACGGCGGCCAGCGCGCACAGCAGCCGGAACGGGACCGGTCCGGTGCGCCACCGGTCGTGGAAGGCGGTGCGGACGGTGGCCAGGTACAGCACGCAGAACCCCACGAGGCCGGTGCCGGCCACCCACGGGTGCGCGACGTCCCCCTTGAGGATGTCGGCCGACGGGCCGATCACCATCAGCAGCCACGGGAGGAGCGCCCCGCCGTCCGGCCCCTTGATGTGCTCGATCTCCTCGTCGAAGGACCGTTCCTTCCACCACCAGCTCCTGCGGCTGCACGCCTCGTCGTCCTTCAGCAGCATCGCGGTCGTCCCCGTCCCCGTCGGATGCTCCGCCGTCCGGTACGGCGCAGCCGTCGGCGCCGGCGCTGTGCTCCGGGCATGCGGCCACGACGTCACGCGGTGCGCGCCCCCCGCCGGTACGCCACCACAGCGTAACCGGCGAACAGCAGCAGCCAACCCCCCAGGACGGCCACCGTTCCCAGGCCGGGACCCCGGTGTTCCAGCACGCTCCACCCCAGGTCACCGAAGCGGCGGGTGGGAGTCCAGCGGGAGACGGCGGCCAGCCAGCGGGGGAAGGCGTCCACCGGGATCCACAGCCCGCCGATCACGGACAGTCCCATCATCGAGGCCATGCTGGCCACCCCGGTGGTCTGCGGGGTCAGCCCGTAGCCGTTGCCCAGACCGAGCAGCGTGAACGGGATCGTGCCGAGCCACAGCAGGCCGCCGGTCGCCGCCCACTGCCAGGCGTCGAGCCGCACCCCGTTGACGGCGGCGCCCGCGCCCAGCACCGCGACCAGCGCGGGCAGTACGGTCACCGACGCGGTCAGCGCCCGGCCCGCCACCACCTGAAGCGGGGTCAGCGGTGTGACGCGCAACTGCCGCAGCCAGCCACGGCCCTTGTCGTCGGCGACGCCGGTGCCGATGCCCAACGACGCGCCCAGCGCACCGTAGGCGGCCATGCCGACCATCGCGTGCCGCGCGTAGTCCGCCTGGTCGGCGGCGTTGTCGTTCACACCGAGGTTGGTGAAGAGCAGGTACATCGCGAGCGGCATCGCGACGGAGGTGATGACGTAGCCCGCGTCCCGCAGCGTGCGGCGCACCTCCAGCCGGACGTAGTGGAGGAGGGGCGCGAAGGAGGCCCGGGGCGCCGGCACGGCCCGTGCGGGGAGCGGCAGCGGTTCCGGCGGTCCCAGCGGCGCCAGTCGGCGGTTCATCGCACGGTCTCCTTCGTGGAGCGGCGGCCCGACGCTCCGGCCGGGGCGGGGTCTGAGGGGGGACCGGGCCGCGCGGTGAGGGAGCGGAAGGCGTCCTCCAGGCGGGCCGGCGCCACCTCCAGGCGGCACACCCGGCCGGCCGCGGCGAGCGCGAGCACGGTCGCGTCGGAGTCGCCGGTCCGCAGCAGGGCACGGTCGCCGTGCACCTCCACACCGGTCACGCCCGGCAGCGCGCGCAGGCCCTCGGTGCCCCGGCCCCGCAGGTCGAACGACACCAGCGTGCCCCCGACGGCCTGCCTGATCCGGTCACCCGAGCCGTCCGCGACGATCCTGCCCTGGTCGATCACCACGATCCGGTCGGCGTTCTCGTCCGCCTCCTCCAGGTAATGAGTGGAGAACAGCACGGTGTTGCCACGGGCCGCGTAGCCGCGCATCGAGCGCCAGAACGTGCGGCGCGCCGCCACGTCCAGCGCGGCGGTCGGCTCGTCCAGCACGATCAGCCACGGGTTGCCCGCCACGGCCAGCGCGAAGCGCAGCCGCTGCGCCTGCCCGCCGGACAGCCGGTCCACCCGGCGCCGCCCCAACTCCGCTATACCGGCCAGCTCCAGGGCCTCGTCGACGGGCATCGGATGCGGGTACGCGGCGGCGACGAACGCCACCAGCTCGCGCACCGTCACCCGCGGGATCGGATGCCCGTCCTGCAGCATCGCGCCGACCCGCCCGGCCCGCACCGCCAGCGCCGGCCGCCCGCCGAACAGCTCCACCTCACCGCCGTCCGGCCGGTCGAGACCCAGCAGCAGACTGAT
>WRCZ01000550.1 GCA_009783685.1 Actinomycetes bacterium | reverse complement strand
GCGTACAACGTCGGCATCGTCGCCACCCTGCTCGCCCTGCACGGCCGTTACGGCGTGCGGGCGGCGGCGGCCGGGGTGGCCGTCGGGGGAGCGCTGATGGTGCTCGTCCAACTCCCCGCGTTCGCTGCCACGTTGAGGCCGGGACCGCGTCAAGGACCGCGCCTGGGACCGGAGCAGGCGTCAACGCAGGACCAGCGGCGGGTCCGGAAACAGCGGCGAACAGGCGCTCACGACAGGCCCGTTCACCGCGACGCGCTCGGCGCCGCCCTCCTCGTCCCGGTCGTCTTCTTCACCGTCGGCCGCCAGGCCCAGGTGCTGCTGGAGCGCTTCTTCGCCGCACCGCTGCCCGCGGGCGCCATCTCGCACCTCAACTACGCCCAGAAAGTGGCGCAGTTGCCGATGGTGCTGTCGCTGATGATCTGCACGGTCACCTTCCCCGCGGTCTCCCGCGCCCTGGCGCTGGGCGACCGGGAGCGGGCCAGGCAGCGCGTCGAGCGGGATCTCACGCTCGCCGGCGTGGTGGTCCTGGTCGGCGCCGCGTACGTCGTCGCCTGCGCCCCGGCGATCGTCCATGTGCTGTTCCAGCGGGGCGAGTTCGGGCCGTCCGACACCACGGCGACCGCCGCGGTGATGCGGGTGTACGCGCTCGGGCTGCTGGGACAGACGATGGTCGGCGCGCTGATCCGGCCCTACTTCTCCGCGGCCCGGCCGACCTGGTACCCGGCGCTGGCGATGGCCGCCGGGCTGCTGGTCACCGCGGTCGGCGACGCCGCCGCCGTGCGGCCGTGGGGAGCCTGCGGCATCGCGGCGGGGAACGCCGCCGGCATCACCGTCACCGCCGTCCTGCTGCTGCACGGCATCGGCGCGCACAGCGTCGCCGTCCGTGCCCGCAGCCTGGCCCCCGGGATCGCCCGGATCGCGCTGGCCGCCCTCGTCGCGACCGCCGCCGGCTGGGCGCTGACCGCGGCCGTGCCCGGCGCGCTCGCCGCCGCGCTGCTCGGCGGACTGGCCGTGCCGGCGGTGTTCGTCGCCGCCGCGCTGGCCGTGCGCGCCCCGGAGGTCCCGTATCTGCTCGCCACCGTGACACGTAAGGCCCGCTCATGACCCCTGAACTCGTCGGACCCGCACGGCGGTCCGTGACCGCCAGGCGCGCACCCTGGGCGCTGATGTACCACGCGGTGGGGGACCCCCGCGACGATCCGTACCTGGTCACCGTCGGCCCCGACCGGCTGGCGCGGCAGCTGCGCTGGCTGTGCCGGCACGGGCTGACCGGCGTCAGCATGCGCGAGCTGCTGGCGGCCCGCGCGCAGGGCCGCGCGGACCGGCTGGTCGCCCTCACCTTCGACGACGGCTACGCCGACTTCCTCACCGCGGCGGTGCCGCTGCTGCGCGAACACGGCCACACCGCCACGGTGTTCGTGCTGCCCGGCCGGCTCGGCGGCCTCAACGACTGGGACGTGCAGGGGCCGCGCCGTCCGCTGCTCGACGCGGCCGGCATCCGGGCGGCCGAGGCCGAGGGCATGGAGATCGGCTCGCACGGCCTGATCCACCAGGACCTGACCGCCACCGACGACGCGACGCTCGCCGCCGAGACCACCGAGAGCCGGCGGCTGATCGGCGAGATCACCGGGACCGCGCCCGTCGGGTTCTGCCACCCGTACGGCGCGCTGGACACCCGCACCCTGCTCGCGGTGCGCCGCGCCGGCTACGCCTACGCGTGCGCCGTCGACCCCGGCCCGCTCGCCGGCATGTACGCGATGCCGCGCACCTACGTCGGCAACCGCGACAACTCCCCACGCCTGCACGCCAAGCGCCTGCTGCACCGGCTGCGCGGCGCGCACCTGATCGAACCGGCCCCGCATGCGGACCGCGCCCCACGCCCGGAGCCGACCGCACTCCCGAGGGAGGACTCATGAAGGTCCTGCACGTCATCACCGGCCTCGGCATCGGCGGCGCAGAGCAGCAACTGCGCCTGCTGGTACGGCATCTGCCCGCGGAGAGCGAGGTCGTCACCCTCACCAACCCCGGCCCGGTCGCCGACGCGCTCATCGCCGACGGCGTCACCGTCACCCACCTGGGCATGGCCGGCAACCGCGACCTGACCGCGCTGCCCCGGCTGGCCCGGGTGATCCGCGCCGGGCGCTACGACATCGTGCACACCCACCTGTACCGGGCCGCCGTCTACGGCAGGGTCGCGGCACGGATGGCCCGGGCGCGGGCGGTGGTGGCCACCGAGCACTCCCTGGGCGCCACGCAGATCGAGGGCCGCCCGCTGACCCCCGCCGTCCGGTCCCTGTACCGGGCGACCGAGCGCCTGGGCGGCGGCACCCTCGCGGTGTCCGGCACGGTCGCCCGGCGGCTCGCCGAGTGGGGCGTCCCCGCGCACCGGATCCACCTGGCGCCCAACGGCATCGACCCGGCCGCGTTCGCCTTCTCCGCGCCCGCGCGGCTGGCCGCCCGCACCCGGCTGGGCATCCCGCTGCACGCCTACGTGGTCGGCGGGGTGGGCCGCCAGGTCCGCGAGAAGAACTTCGACGTCCTGATCCGCGCGGTCGCCGCCGTCCCCGACACCCACCTGCTGCTGGCCGGCGACGGGCCGGAGCACGTGATGCTGCTGCGGCTGGTGCACCAGCTCGGCGTGGCCGACCGGGTGCGGTTCGCAGGACCGGCCGAGGACCCGAGTGCCGACAACCCGACCGTGCCCGAACTCCTGTCCGCCATGGACCTGTTCGTGTCGCCGTCGCCCGAGGAGTCGTTCGGGGTGGCGGTGGTCGAGGCGCTGGCGTCCGGGCTGCCCGCCCTCTACGTCGCCTGCCCGGCCGTCGAGGACCTGCCGCCGCACGACGCGCCGGGCGCCCGCCACGTCGAGGCGTACCAGCTGGCCGCCGCGGTCCGCGAGGAGCGGCTCACCGGGCCGCGCCGCCTGCCCGTGCCCGCCGCCGTCGAGCACTACGCCATCACCCGCACCGCGGAACGCGTCATGGCCGTCTACGAGGCGGTGCTCGACCCCGGTGCCGCCGCGCCCGCGCCGGCGCCCGAGACCACCGCGGTCTCCGTCCCCGAACCGGCCTCCCCGCCCGCCGTGGCCCCGGAGCCGACCGCCGCACCCGCCGAGAAATGAGCCCGACGATGAACGACGTCCGCGAGCCGCGCTCCCGCAGGACGCGCGGCACCTCGTGGTGGCGCGCCCTGCCCCGCTGGATCCCGCTGCCGGTGGGCGCCGGCCTCGGCCTGCTCTGCGGCCTCGGCTACGGGCTGGCCGCCACGCCGCAGTACACGGCCACCGCCTACGTGCTGGTCGTCCCGCAGCACGGCGCCGACCCGCAGACCGCGCTCGGCTTCGCGCAGGCGTACGGCCGGATCGCCGCCGGCCCCGAGGTGCTGGCGGGCGCGCAGACCGCGGCCGGCGCCCCGGCCGCGTCCCTGCGCGGGCACGTGGCGGCGGCGACCTCGCCGGACGCGCCGATGATCTCGGTGACCGGCACGTCGGATGCCGGGGGACAGGCCGCCAGGATCGCCGACGCCGTCGCGAACTCCCTGACGGCGTCGGGGAACCGCACGTCGGAGGCGACCGGGGTCCGGCTGCTGCTGTTCTCCCCCGCGGCCGCCCCGGCCGGCCCGTCCTCCCCCTCGGCCACGCTGTCCGCCGCGGTGGGCGCCAGCGCGGGCGGCCTGCTCGGCGGCCTCGCGCTCCTCGCCCGCCGCCGCCCCGAGGACGGCTACGACGGGCACGACCCGTACGACCCGCGCAACGCCGCGGTCCCGTCGCCCTCCCCGTCCCACGAGCACCCCCGGGCCGCCGTATGACCGCCCTGACCCCCGGGACCGTGCCCGCGCCCGCACCCGGCGCACCGGCCGCCGTTGCCGGCACCGCCCCCGCCGCCGGGGAGCTGACCGTCCGGATCTGCCGTGACGCCGACGCGTTCGGCGGGCTCGCACAGGCGTGGGGGCGGCTGTACCGGCGGTGCGGGTCGGCCACCGCGTT
>WRCZ01000549.1 GCA_009783685.1 Actinomycetes bacterium | reverse complement strand
CCGTTCGACGGCAAAGCACCCCCGGGGGCACCCCGAACCCCGAAGGGGCGCGGGGAACTGCGCGAACAACCACGGCGGACCGTTGGACGGGGACGCACCCTCGGGGGCACCCCGAACCCCGCAGGGGCGCGGGAACTGCGCGACCAGGCGGGGCGGGGCCGTTTGACGGCACAGGACGCCCGGGGCAGCCCGGTGGGGGCGCAGAAGCGGGCCGAGGGAGAAAGGGGGGCGCCCTGGCGGAGGGGCTACCGGAGCCGCAGCGTACGCGCCAGATCGTCGAGCCGGTCGACGAGAGACCTGCGGAAAGCCGCGGTAAGGCCCGGGCCGTCCAGCGCCGCCCGCCCGAGCGCCAGCGTCTCGGGCGTGACCGACGTGGACGGGAACCCGTACCGCCCGGCCGCCTCCGCGATCGCCGGCCCCCGCCGCACCGCGAGCTCCGCCGCGTCGGAGAAGTACCGCGCGACCCACGGCGCGACAAGCGCCTCCTGCTCGGGATGCCAGAACCCCTGCGCCGTCGCCGTGAACAGGTAGTTCGACAGGGAGTCGTCGTGGAACATCGACTGCCAGGCCGCCTCCTTGGCCGCCTCCTCGGGCAGCGCCGCGCGGCAACGAGCAGCGCCCTCAAGCCCCTTGGCACTGGTGTCCCGCGCCAGCTCCGCCTCGATCTCCGCGGCCCCGGCCACCCCCAGCACGCACAGCCGCAACAGCATCCGCCAGCGCAGCTCGGGGTCGAGTTCGGGCGCGCCGGGGATCGCCCCGTCCTCGTACCAGCCCCGCAGCCGCTCCGCGTCCTCCCCGGTGATCGCCGCGTCGATGAGCGTGCGGGTGGCGGAGAGCATGCTGCCGGGGCGCCCGGTGGCCAGCAGCGCGCGGGCCGTCCCGGCGAGGGAGCCGAGCGCCTCGGTGCGCAGTGACGGCGCGAGGTAGCGGTCGGCGAGCACGTTCCGGGTGAAGGTCAGGACGCCCTCGACCAGGTACGGGTCGGTCTCGGCGGGCAGGTGGCGGCAGACCAGCGCGAGGTGGTCGCGCGCCGCGATCCGCCCGTCGCGGACCAGGTCGCGCGCCGCGTTCCAGGCGACCGCGCGGCTCAGCGCGTCCGGCAGGCTGCTGAGGGTGTCGGCGAGCGTCTCCCAGGAGCGTTCGTCGAAGCGGACCTTGGCGAACGTCAGGTCGCCGTCGTTGAGCAGGATCAAGTCCGGCCGCGGGCCGGACAGTTCGCGCTTCTCCACCACCGAGGTCGCGGTGATGTCGAGGGTCGCGCGGGCGCGCTCGACGAGCCGGCCGGGGTCGGCGACGGCCCGGTCGTACAGGCCGACGCCGATGCGGTGCGGGCGGCTGCCGGCGTGGTTGACCTCCAGGCGCCAGCCGTTGGGCGCGGGCGACGCGGCGGGGGTGAGGGTGTCGAGGCCGCTGGTGCGCAGCCACGCGTCGGCCCACGCGGGCACGTCCCGGTCGGTGGCCGAGGACAGCGAGTCGATGAAGTCGGCGAGCGTGGCGTTGCCGAAGCGGTGCCGCGCGAAGTGCTCGTTGATGCCGGCGAGGAACTCCTTGCGGCCGAGCCAGGCGACGAGTTGGCGCAGCGCGGACGCGCCCTTGGCGTAGGAGATGCCGTCGAAGTTGGTGAGCGCGGAGGCGGTGTCGGGCACCGCGTCGGGGTCGGGCGCGACGGGGTGGGTGGACGGCCGCTGGTCGGCGTCGCTGCCCCACGCCTTGCGGACGACCGCGAAGTCGTTCCAGGAGCCGGTGAACTCGGTGGCCTCGCTGATCACCTGGTAGCCCATGTACTCGGCGAAGGACTCGTTGAGCCAGATGTCGTCCCACCAGCGCAGGGTGACGAGGTCGCCGAACCACATGTGGGCCATCTCGTGGGCGACGACGACCGCGCGGAACTGCGCCTCGGCGGGGGTGACCGCGGACCGGCCGACGTACTCGTCGCGGAAGGTGACGAGCCCGGGGTTCTCCATGGCGCCGGCGTTGAACTCCGGCACGAACGCCTGGTCGTAGGAGTCGAACGGGTAGGGCTCGTCGAACAGTTCGTGGTAGCGGTCGAAGCACTTGCGGGTGAGGTCGAGGAGGGCGTCCGCGTCGCGGTCCAGGTAGGGGGCGAGCGAGCGGCGGATGTGCAGGCCGAACGGGATGCCGGCGTGCTCGGTGCGCACCGAGTGGTAGGGGCCGGCGACCACGCACAGGAAGTAGGTGGCCAGCGGCGGCGTGGTGGCCATCTGCCAGCGGCCGGGCGCGGTCCTGGTGGCGAGCCCGTTGCCCAGCACCGTCCACTTCTCGGGCGCGGTGACGGCGACGTCGAACACCGCCTTGAGGTCCGGCTGGTCGAAGGCCGCGGCGACCCGCTGCACGTCGTCCATGAACAGCTGGGTGTAGACGTACGCCTCGCCGTCGGCGGGATCGGTGAAGCGGTGCATCCCCTCGCCGGTGCGCGAGTAGCGCATGTCGGCCTCGACCCGCAGCTCGTGCTCACCGGCCGCCAGGCCGGTCAGCGGCAGCCGGTTGCCGTCGAGCCGCGCCGGATCCAGCGCCGCGCCGTCGAGCTCGACGCGGTGCAGCGCGGCGGGTCTGAGTTCGACGAACGTGTCGCAGTCGCGGAGCGCCGTGAACCGGATCACCGTGGTCGACCCGAAGATCTCCTCGCCCCTTGTGAGGTCGAGGTCGATCGCGTAGCGCTGGACGGACAGGTCGCGGGCGCGGGTCTCGGCTTCCGCGCGGGTCAGAGCTGGCATGCGGCTCATGCTGCCTCACCTGCGCGCCGGTGGATACGGATTTCCCGGTCAGTCGTGCGATTCGGGCGGCGCGGCGGCCCGCAGCACCGCCCCTGCGTCATGGGTCAGCGGCTCTCCGTGACCGAACAGCACGGTGTCGGTGTCCAGCGCGGCCAGCCGGGCGTACGACGCGGCGAGCCGCCGGCGGTCGCTGCTGAACACGCCGGGGATGGGCCGGTCCTGCCAGATGGCGAGGGTGTCGCCGGTGAACAGCGCGCCCTGCTCGGGCAGCAGCACGGCGATGCTGCCCGCGGTGTGGCCGGGCACGTGCAGCACGCGGGCCGCCTGCCCCCAGTCGAGCGGGTCGCCGTCGGCGAGTTCGCGGTGGACGGGGGCGGGCGGCGCGGGCGGTACGGCGCGTGAGGTGCTGTCGTACAGGTCGCGTTCCCAGTCCTGGAGGTCCGGCGGGGCGACGCTGCCGGTGCCGCGCACCGCGTCGGCGTCGGCCGCGCCGGCGGCGATCCGGGCGCCGGTGGCCGCGGCGAGCGCGGCGGCCGCACCGGTGTGGTCCTTGTGGGCGTGGGTCAGCACGATCTCGTGCAGGTCGCCGGGTGCCCCGCCGGCCGCGGCGAGCGCGCCCAGCACGGCGTCCTGCGCGCCGGCGGGCCCGCAGTCCACGAGGGTGAAGCCGCCGCCGGGCAGCCGCAGCAGATACGCCTGCCCGACGGGGAAGCGCAGCATCGTGATCCCGGCCGTCACTTGTACGGTGTCCATGTCCATACCGTGACGCTAGGCGTCCGGCGCCACCGCCCGCGGCGGGTTGCGCGGGCGGCGAACGCCGTACGTCGAGAGCGAACGCGTACTCGTTGCGCGGCGCGGCGCGGCGCGGTCCGGCCGGCGGGCCCGTCCCGTCCCGGCGCGGATCGGGACCCGCCCGGGACCCGCCCGGGGCGGGCGCGCGGCGGCACGCCGAACGGCACGGGCGGGTGTAGGCAGGGAGCAGCAGGCACGGCGAGGCACCAGCAGGCACGGCCAGGCACGGGTTCAGCACGCATCGGGCGATGACGCAGGGGGCGCGCATGACGGGCAGGACGAGCGGTTCCGGAACGCCGGACGACGCGGGTGCGGAAGGCGCTGCTCACCCGCGGGACCCGGCCGGTGCGGCGGGGTACGCGGCGGCGGTGCGGGAGTTGGCCGGGCGGTGGGTGCCGTTGGCGGCAGCGGAAGCGGGAGCCGTCGAGGGCGGCGGGGACCTGGTCTGCTCCCCCGCCGGGCT
>WRCZ01000548.1 GCA_009783685.1 Actinomycetes bacterium | reverse complement strand
TGCTCAGCGCCGCCGCGGTCTCCAGGGTCTCGTGGTGGCGTGCCCCCAGGGCGGCCGCGCGCCGGGTGTGGACACCGCGCAGGACGTGTTCGGCTTCGTCGTACGCGCCGAGGCGGCGCAGGTAGTCGCCTTGGTGGTGGCGTGCCGTCATGGTGTCGTGGTGGTCCGGGCCCTGCAGCCGCTGCGACACGTCGCCCGTCAGGGTGGCGGCCTCCACGGCGCCGCGGTAGTCCCCGGCCTCGCAGATGAGCTGGGCCGTCCGGATGCCGAGCGCGGCGGCCTGCGGGCACGTCCGGGCGTCGGTGTGGTGCAGGAGCGCCGTGACGTGCGGGACGAGCAGCCGCAGCCGCGCGAGGTGGGCGGGGGCCGCGTCACCGGGCAGGGCCGCGTCGAGCAGGTGGATGGCGGTGAGCAGGTACCCGGGGCGTTCGTCGGCGTCGATGCCGGCGTGGACGCTCTCCAGGACCAAGCCGTGCGCCTGCAGGCACGGCGTCGGCGTGCCCGACGGCGACACTCCGGCGGAAGTGTGGGCCGAGACCAGGGAGTTGTCGATCAGCGCGCGCAGTGCCGTCTCCGCGCGGTCCCAGAAGCGGGTGCGCGTCGCCGGTTCCTCGTCGGGGGCCGGGTGGTGTCCCGACAGGACGGAGCGGGGAACGGGGGCCTGGCTCCAGCAGGACAGCAGGCGCAGCAGGACGGTGGCCTCCGGCAGTCCGCGGGCGGCCAGGTCGTCGAGGGTGATCTGCCAGGTCCAGGACAGCCGCTGGCGCAGCTCCCCCTCGGTGGCCGGTGCTCCGGCGTCCTCGATGTACGGGAGTTCGGCGCCCTGGTCGGCCAGGAGGGTGCCGTCGCGTTCGAAGCGGGCCCGGTAGTCGTTCAGGGACCAGGTCTCCAGGGCCTGGCGCTCCAGATAGCTGCCCGCGAGCCTCAGCGCCAGGGGCAGGCGGCCGAGGCGGTTCGCCAGGGCGAGCGCGTCGCGCGCGGTGCCGCGGCCGGGGGCGAAGTCCGTGATCACCCGGGCCGCGTCCTCCGGCGGCAGGACCTCCAGGTGGTGGAGCGTGGCGTTCTGCCACTGCGGAGCACGGGCCCGCCGCGTGGTGACCAGGACCGTGCCGGTACGGCTGGGACGCAGCCACCCGTCGAGGAGTTCGGGGCTGTCGGCCTTGTCGATGACCAGCAGCCAGCGCTGCGCCCGCGACAGGTGCCGCCACACCAGGTCGGCCGCGGCCAGCCGGCCGTCGTGGGCGGCCTTCAGGTCGGCCGGGTCGGCGCCGAGTTCGGCGGCCACGGCCAGCATCCCGCGCCGCAGTCCCGCCCGGTCGGCGCCGACCACCCACAGCCCGGTCAGCCCGGCGGACTCGGCCGCGCGGAAGACCTCCGCGGCGAGCGCGGTCTTCCCGCTCCCGCCCATGCCGTGCAGCACGTGCGGGGTGCCGGGTATGTGCGCCGCGGCCGCCAGCGCGGACGCGAGCTCCTCGCGGTCGCGGAAGACCCGCGGCGGGCTCTCCACCCGGGGCGTGCGCACCGACTCCTGCCACAGATCGGTCTCCCGTTCCGCGGTGGTGACGAACGGGTCGCCGAACGCGTGGGAGTGGTCCCGGTAGGCGTGCCGGGGTCCGCCGGGCCGGAAGGGTTCCCCCGCGGCGGCGTCCGGCGCGGGTTCCGGATCGTCGGGCGCCCTTCCGTCGTGCGGCCCGGGCGGGGAGCCGGCGGGACGGGGCGGGGCGGGCGGGGAACCGGACGGTGCGGTGGCGCCGGCAACCGGGTGGCGCCGCACGCGACGTGCCAGTGCCGTCGCCCCCGCGCGCGCCCGCTGCCACACCGCGGTGACCGTCAGCGTGACCAGGGTCGTGCCCGCCGTGACGGCCACGGTGGTCAGTGCCGCGTCCATTCCCGCCTCACCGCCATCACGACATCTCCCCAACCACACGAGTGTAGACGCCTATTGGGTGATCTCGTAGGGGTTTTGGCCGGTATTCGACCCGCCCCTCTTGCTGGTCGGGGCGGCCGCTGGCTCCATGGCCTCATCCCCGACGACCACTCTCCATATCGGGAGGATCCCGTGTCCGACTCGACATTCGACGGCGCGTTCTGGTTCAAGGCGAACGGAAGCGGTGAAGGCGGCTGCGTCGAGGTGGCCTTCACCCCCGCAGTGGTCGGTGTCCGTGACACCAAGGACAAGGGCAGCGGCCCCGTTCTGCGGTTCGACCGGCAGGCGTGGACGTCCTTCGTCCAGGACCTGCACCACGGCGAGTTCGTTCCCGAGTGGCTCTCTCTGTGAGGTCCGGCTCCCGCGCGGTGGACCAGGCCGCCGCGCGGGACGCCGGTTCCCTCACGCCCCTGCTCGCCGCAGCCGGTGTCTCCGTCACGGGGGACGGCGCGTTCCTGGTGGCCGCGCCCCTCCTCGCCGCCTCGCTCACCCGCGACCCGCTCGCCGTCTCCACGGTGACCGCCGCCTTCTACCTGCCCTGGCTGGTCGCCGGACTGCCCGCGGGAGCGCTGGCCGACCGGTGGCCGCGCCGCCGGGTCATGCTCGTCGCCGACCTCGTACGGGCCTGCCTCATCGGGCTGCTCGCCGCCCTGGTCCTCACCGGCCATGCCGGACTGCCACTCCTGCTGGCGGTCATCCTGCTCACCGGCATCGCCGGCTGCTTCTTCGACGCGTCCTCGCAGGCGGTCATCCCGACGCTGGCCGGGCGGGACAAGGAGGTGCTGGCCAAGGTCAACGGCCGCTACTGGTCCATCGACACCGTCGGCCGCTCCCTGCTCGGACCGTCGGGCGGCTCCCTGTCGTTCGCCGCCGGCCGCTCCCTGCCCTTCGTCGGCGACGCGGTCTCCTTCGCCGTCTCCGCGCTGTGCATCAGCCGCCTGCCGAGGATGCCGGCCGCCGGGACACCGCAGCCGCTGCTCACCGCGATCCGCGAGGGCCTCGGCCACCTGCGGCGCACCCGCCAGCTGCGCGAACTGGCCGCGACCATGGCCGCGTACAACTTCTCCTACAACATCGCCATGGCCACGTTCGTCCTCTACGCCACCGGACCGCTGCACATCGCCGACTCCGGCTACGGCGTCCTCCTGGCCCTCGGCGCCCTCGGCGGCATCGCCACCGGCTGGCGTGCCGCGCTCATCACCCGCAACCTGAGCCACCGGCAGACCATGACGCTCGCCACCGCGCTCCAGGCGGCCGCCTGGCTCGGCATCGCCACCGTCCACCAGCCTCTCGCCATCGCCGGCTTCCTGGGCGTCATCGGCGCCGCCTCCACCCTGATGAGCGTGGCCGCGAGCTCGGCCCGCGCGGCGCTCACCCCTGACCACCTGCTCGGCCGGGTCGTCTCCGCCTTCCGCCTCTTCGGCATCGGGGCGGCCGGGCTGGGAGCCCTCGCCGGGGGCCTCACCGCCCAGCAGAGCGACCTGCGCACGCCCCTGTGGGCAGCCGTCGCACTGCTCACCCTGACCGTGGCAGCACACCGTCCCTGGCGCCGCGCCGCGTCCTCCGCGTCCTCCGCGCAATCCACGCCATCCGCGCTCAAGACGCAGCAGGCCGCCGCACCGCAATAGCCGGAATCCGCTCCGAACTCCGCATCGAATCGGCCAATTTCGAAGGCAATTTGTCAGCCGGGCATTGAGGGAAGCGCGTACTGGTCCGCCCCGGCAAACGGCATATTCGAGGGCAATATGCCGAGAGCAAACGGAGGCCGACTTGCCCTTCACCGGGGGCGACCCGGAACTCCTCGGCGCAATAGGCGGCACGCCGCATTATGCCGGCGAATGACGGACCGAGCGCGGATTCCGCTTTCACTGGATGCCCACCGCGCGGCCTTGCACCGGCATGGCAGCGATGTACCTACGGGCCCCCGGAAACCGGGCTCACCCGTAGGCGAGCGTGAGGTCGCCGACGGCGCAGCGGTGGAACCGCTTGACCCCCGTTCCGCGGCGGCAGACGTTGTGGGCACCCCCGGCAGGAGCAGAACTCGGCGCTGCGGGCCGGGAGTTCGCCGACGAGGTCGCGCAGGTCCTTGACG
>WRCZ01000547.1 GCA_009783685.1 Actinomycetes bacterium | reverse complement strand
GCGAAAGACGAAGGGCCCCGCACCACAGGGTGCGGGGCCCTTTCACGTCACGGGCGCGGGGCCCGGTGACCGGGTCAGCGGTAGTGCTCCAGGGCCGCCTCCAGCATGGCGCGGCTGGCCGCCGGCGTCGCGGCCAGCGCGCTCAGCTCGTCCAGCGCGGCGCGGTACTTGTCGAGGTCCTCCAGGCGGTCCAGGTACACCGCGCTGGTCATGTGCTCCAGGTAGACCACGTCGGGCAGGAAGCCCTGGGCGAAGCGGAGGTAGGTCACGGCCGCGCCAGGTGTGGCGGCGGCGCTGGCCTCGTAGGAGGCGATCTGCAGGCGGATGCCGGGCTGACGCAGCGCCTCCAGCAGGTACGACAGCTGGGCGCGCATCACCTCCCGGCCGCCGACCGGGCGGTAGAGCACGCCCTCGTCGATCAGCGCCCACAGCACGGGGGCGCCGGGCTCGGACATCCGGCGCTGGCGCTCCAGGCGCAGCGCCACGCGCTTCTCGACCTCTTCCGGCGGGGCGAGCCGGTGGCCGCTGAGGACGACGGCCTCGGCGTAGGCCGGGATCTGCAGCAGCCCCGGCACGAACTGGGTCTCGTAGGTGCGGATGACGTGCGCGTCGCGCTCGAGGCCGATGAGCTGCTGCAGCCAGTCCGGGACGACTTCACCGTAGGGCTGCCACCAGTCGGGCTGCGAGGAGCGCTGCACGAGGCGGGTGATCTCGGCCCGCTCGTCGGCGTCCACGCCGTAGAGGGCGAGCAGGTCGTCGACGTCGCGGGGCTTCAGCGACACATGGGCGGTCTCCATGCGGCTGATCTTCGAAGCGTGCGCCCTGATGTGGTGGCCGGCGGTCGCCGGGGACATGCCCCGGCTCTCGCGCAGCGCACGCAGATAGTTCCCGAGCACACGCGCCATGGCCTTGGCGCCCATGTCGGGACGGCGTTCAAGGAGCTGTATCGGCGAGACAGGCTGCGGCACTGGCACTGCGGGCATGCGGGCTCCCAACGAATACTGGACAGGCCAGTATTGCACTCGGGAGCCCGCTTTCGCCGCCTAACAGCGTTGTCGATCAGCCGACTTCACTCCGTGAAGGTGTCGAAGTCGCCATCCCTGGCGCCGCCGACGAACGCGGTGATCTCGGCACGCGTGTAGACCAGCGCGGGGCCGTCCGGATGGCGCGAGTTGCGCAGCGCGATGCTCCCGTCCGGGAGGGCCGCCACCTCGACGCAATTGCCGCTCTGGTTGCTGCGGCCGCTCTTGGTCCACCGGACCCCGGTCAGCGAGCTTGCCCGAACTCCGTTGTCGTACTGCTGCACTTGGCATCACTCCTTGGTGGATCAGCCGTCCCCGCGGGTCTGGTTCCGCATCACCGACCACGATAGGTACACACGTACCCGCCGCGCACTTGCGAATGCAATTCCCGATGCAATTGCAACAGAAGTCCCTTCGCGGCGATACTGTGAGTGCGACAACGATCTCTTTGCGTGCTCGAAAGCTTCGTTCCGAGGGGTGAACCGCATGACCGCCGAGTCGTACGACGCCGAGAGCGGCCCTCCCGGGCGGGCCCTGGGGTCCGTGACCCGGCTTCCCGTGGCGGAGCCTCCCGTCGCCGAACAGCCCGCGGTCGCAAGGGCGGCGGACCGGGTGCCGACAGCGCACGACGCACTACTAGAAACGTTCCTGCTCGGCCAGCCGCAGGTGTGGGGCGGCCCGCCGGCCGGCGTCGGCGAGAACGGCTTCGCGGCCCTGCGCTTCGACGCCACCCCGAGCAGCGTCACCCGCACCCGCAGCTTCCTGCGCAGCACGCTGACGGGGTGGCAGCTGCCGGACCTGGTCGACGACGCCACCGCCATCGCCGCCGAACTCGTCGCCAACGCGGTCACCCACGCGCTGCGGCCCGCGGCCGCGCCGCCGCTGCCGCCGGAGCCCTCTGCGTGGATCGCGCTGCTGCGGACGGACCACGCGGTGGTGTGCGCGGTGGCCGACCCCAGCCCCGATCTGCCGGCGATGGCCGAGCCCGAGCCGTTCGCCGAGTCCGGCCGCGGACTGCACATCGTGGCCGAACTCAGCGAGACGTGGGGGCACTCGCGGGCCGAGACGGCCGGCAAGACGGTCTGGGCCCGCCTCGCCAGCGCGCGCTGAGCCGGCCCGCTGAGGGGCCCGCTGTGGCAGCCCGCCGGGCCGGCCGCCGAAGGTACCGGCGGCCTCCCGACGGGCCGACGCCCGGTCAGGCCGTCCTGCGCACCTCGATCAGCAGCGCCTGCTCGGGGTTGAGGGTCGGCATCGGCAGGCCGGCCACCGCCAGCACCGCGCCGGTCAGCGGCACCCACCCGTCCAGGGCCCCGGTCAGCCACTGCGGCCCGCTGGTCTGGTGCAGCGAGGGCAGGCCCAGTTCGGTGCGCACCCGCACCTCGTAGCGGCCGTCGGCGGCCAGTCCCGGCAGCCGGACCCGGCCCGACTGCGCCTCGGTCGACGTCGTCAGCCGCGCCCAGCAGTACAGCGCGGCCTGCCCGTCGTGCCCGACCACGCCGTGCAGCATCGTCGCCTCGTCGCCGAGGTCGGCCCGGACCGTCACGCCGCCGTGCAGCAGCGGGCGCAACTCCCGGTACAGCGCGGTCCACGCGGTGATCCGCGCCAGTTCGCCGTCACCGCACGCGGTGATGTCCTGCTCGATGCCGGCGTGCCCGAACAGGGCGGTGGCCAGCCGGAAGGTGTCGCCGCTGCGCCGCGCGGTGGTGTGGCTGGGCGACGGGCCGAAGTGCGCGCCGACCAGCTCGGGCGGCAGCAGCTGCCCGGTCCACCGCTGGATCGACTGGCGCTCCAGCGGGTCGTTGCAGTCCGAGGCCCACACCCGGTCGGTCCTGGCCAGGATGCCCAGGTCGACCCGGCCGCCGCCGCTCGCGCAGCTCTCGATCTCCAGTCCGGGGTGACGCTCCTTCAGCGCGTCCATCAGCCGGTAGACCGCGGTCACCTGGGCGTGCGAGACCGGCCGGTCGTCCGGGCCGTGCACGGCCTCGTCCAGCTCGCGGTTGTGGTCCCACTTCAGGTAGGCGATGCCGTACGTCCCGACGAGGGCGTCGAGGCTCTCCAGCAGGTACGTCCAGGCGTCGGGGTTGGCCACGTCGAGCACGTACTGGTGGCGTGCGGTGGGGCCGCCGCCCGCGGCGGGGCCCAGCACCCAGTCGGGGTGTTCCCTGGCCAGCCGCGAGTCCGGGTTGACCATCTCCGGCTCGACCCACAGGCCGAACTCCATGCCGAGGGCGCGCACCCGGTCGGCCAGCGGGGTCAGGCCGTCGGGCCAGACCGCCGGGTCCACCGTCCAGTCGCCGAGCCCGGCGCGGTCGGAGCGCCGGCCGGTGAACCAGCCGTCGTCCAGCACGAACCGCTCCACGCCGACCTGCGCGGCCTTCTCGACGAGCCGCAGCAGCCGGTCCAGGTCGTGGTCGAAGTAGACCGCCTCCCAGCTGTTGAGGATGACCGGACGCGGGGTGCGCGGGTGGGTGGGGCGGCCGCGCAGCAGCGTGTGGAAGCGGCCGGCGAGGCCGTCCAGCCCTGCGGAGGACCAGGCGAAGTGGCAGACCGGCGCGTCGTAGGTCTCGCCGGGCGCCAGCCTGATCTCGCCGGCGCGCAGCAGCTCGCCGCCGCCGAGCACGGAGGCGTGGACGCCGGCGCCCTCGGGGAGTTGCTCCGCCAGGTAGCGCTGGTCGCCGCTCCAGGCGACGTGCACCGCCCACACCTCGCCGCCGCGGAAGCCGAAGCCGGGCTCGCCGACGGCGAGCAGGTAGGGGCTGTCCAGGCCGGGCTTGCCGCGCCGCACCTCGCGGGAGTGCGTGCCGTGCCCGAGCGGCCGGCGCTGCGGCGACCGCTCCCGGCTCCACTTGCCGGTGAAGTCCAGGATCTCGGTGGCCCGGCGGGGCAGCGGCAGCAGCGTGGTGACGTGCGCGAGGTCGTACGGCTCGGGGGCGGCGCCTTCCTCGGCGCGGCGGGTCACGGAGGTGGCGACGGCCAGCACGCCCGAGGGGTCCATGGCGTAG
>WRCZ01000546.1 GCA_009783685.1 Actinomycetes bacterium | reverse complement strand
CTGCACGTCCCCGGCATGCAGGTGCTGCCCGGCCAGTCCTGACCGTCCGTCCGGCCAGAAGTCCCGGCCCTCCGGCCCCGACCGGGCCGGATGCCGGCGCCCGACGCGCGAACGCCGCGCGGCCCGTACCCCGTTGGGGGTGCGGACCGTGCGGCGTTCTGCCGTGCGGGCTCGTGCGCGGCGCCGTGCGGGCTCGTGCAGGCCGGTGTCGGCCGGTGTCAGCCGGTGACGTCGCCGAGGTGGTGCACGCGCACCAGGTTGGTGGTGCCGGGCACGCCGGGGGGCGAGCCCGCGGTGATGATGACGGTGTCGCCGGCGGCGTAGTCGGAGAGCTTGAGCATCTCCTGGTCGACCTGCTCCACCATCGCGTCGGTGGTGTCGACGTGCTCCATCACCACGGACTCCACGCCCCAGGTCAGCGCGAGCTGGTTGCGGGTGGACGGGTCGGTGGTGAAGGCCAGGATGGGCGCCGGCACCCGGTAGCGGGCCAGCCGGCGGGCGGTGTCACCGGACTTGGTGAAGGCCACCAGCGTCCTGGCGTCCAGGAAGTCGGCCAGCTCGGCGGCGGCACGGGCCACCGCGCCGCCCTGGGTGCGCGGCTTCTTGCCCGGCGCCAGCGGCTGCAGGCCGCGGCACAGCAGCTCCTCCTCGGCGGCCTCGACGATGCGCGACATCGTCTTGACCGTCTCGATCGGGTACTTGCCGACCGAGGACTCGGCGGAGAGCATCACCGCGTCCGCGCCGTCCAGGATCGCGTTGGCCACGTCGGACGCCTCGGCGCGGGTGGGCCGGGAGTTGGTGATCATCGACTCCATCATCTGGGTCGCCACGATCACCGGCTTGGCGTTCCGCCGGCACAGCTCGATCAGCCGCTTCTGCACCAGCGGCACCTGCTCCAGCGGGTACTCCACCGCCAGGTCGCCGCGGGCCACCATCACGGCGTCGAACGCCATGACGACGTCCTCCATGTTGTGCACCGCCTGCGGCTTCTCCACCTTGGCGATGACCGGGACCCGGCGGCCCTCCTCGTCCATCACCCGGTGCACGTCGCGGACGTCCTTGGCGTCGCGGACGAAGGACAGGGCGACCATGTCGACGCCCATCTGCAGCGCGAACCGCAGGTCGTCGATGTCCTTCTCGGACAGCGCCGGCACGTTCACCGCCGCGCCCGGCAGGTTGATGCCCTTGTGGTCGGAGATCACGCCGCCCTCGACGACCAGGCAGCGCACCCGCTGGCCGTGGACCTCGATGACGCGCAGCGCCACGTTGCCGTCGTTGATGAGGATCGGGTCGCCCTGGGAGACGTCCCCGGGCAGGCCCTTGTAGGTGGTGCCGCACTCGGACTTGTCGCCCGGCACGTCCTCGGTGGTGATGGTGAACTCGTCGCCCGCGACCAGCTCCACCGGTCCGTCGGCGAACTTGGCCAAGCGGATCTTCGGGCCCTGCAGGTCGGCGAGGACGCCGACCGCCCGGCCGCTCTCCGCCGCGACCTTGCGGACGCGCTGGTAGCGCTCCTGGTGCTCGGCGTGGCTGCCGTGGCTGAAGTTGAAGCGGGCCACGTTCATGCCTGCCTCGACCAGCGTCTTCAGCTGGTCGTAGGAGTCGACGGCGGGGCCCAGGGTACAGACGATCTTGGCTCGGCGCATGGGCGCTATCCTATCGGTTTGTTCCGCTCCGGAATATTCCTGGGGCTCTGTGGTCGGTGGGACGGCCGACCGCCCTGCCCTGGTCGGCCCTCCCGGGGCGTGGTGCGGAGAGCCAGCTGGTAAGTATCCCGGGCGATCGCCAGCTCCTCGTCGGTGGGGACCACCGCGACCGCGACCGGGGACGACGGCGTGGAGATCAGGCGCGGGCCGGAGGCCCGGACGGCGTTGCGCACCGAGTCCAGCTCGATGCCCAGCGCCCCCAGGTCGCGCAGCGCCGCCTCCCGCACCGCGGCGGAGTTCTCGCCCACCCCGGCGGTGAACACCACGGCGTCCACCCGGCCCAGCACCGCGGTGAACGCGCCCACGTAGCGGCGCAGCCGGTGCACGTACACGTCGAAGGCCAGCTGGGCGCGCTCGTCGCCCTCGGCCATCCGGCGGCCGATCTCCCGCATGTCGTTGGCGCCGCACAGGCCCAGCAGGCCCGACTCCTTGTTCAGCAGCCGGTCGATCGCGTCGGTGTCCATGCCGGCGACCCGTTGCAGATGGAAGATCACCCCCGGGTCGACGTCGCCGGACCGGGTGCCCATCACCAGGCCCTCCAGCGGCGTCAGCCCCATCGAGGTGTCCACGCACACCCCGCCGCGCACCGCGGACGCCGAGGCGCCGTTGCCCAGGTGCAGCACGATCACGTTGACGTCGGCGGGGGAGCGGCCGAGCAGGTCGGCCGCGGCCGCCGAGACGTAGGCGTGCGAGGTGCCGTGGAAGCCGTAGCGGCGGACGCCGTACCGGTCGGCGGTGTCCGCGTCGATCGCGTAGCGGGCGGCGGCCTCCGGGATGGTCGCGTGGAAGGCGGTGTCGAAGACCGCCACCTGCGGCAGGTCCGGGCGCAGCGCGCGGGCGACCTCGATGCCCGTGATGTTGGCCGGGTTGTGCAGCGGCGCCAGCGGGACCAGCCGGCGGATCTCGTCCAGCACCTCGTCGGTGATCAGGGTGGGCTCGGTGAACCGCGTGCCGCCGTGCACCACCCGGTGCCCGACCGCGGCCAGCGCCGGGGAGTCCAGGCCCAGGCCGCGCTCCTTCAGCTCCCGGGCCACCTGGTCCAGCGCGGCCGTGTGGTCGGCGACCCCGCCCTCCTCGCCGATCCGCTCCACCAGGCCGGACGCGAGCCGGCTCTCGTCCGCCATGTCCAGCAGCTGGTACTTCACCGACGACGAGCCGGAGTTGAGCACCAGGACCCGTGTCGCCTCGTCGCCGTCCGCACCGTCCGTGCCGTTCACGCCGTCCGTGCCGTTCACGCCTCCCCCTCCTGCGCCTGGATCGCGGTGATCGCGACCGTGTTCACGATGTCCTGCACCAGCGCGCCCCGGGACAGGTCGTTGACCGGCTTGCGCAGACCCTGGAGGACCGGGCCGACGGCGACCGCGCCCGCGGAGCGCTGCACCGCCTTGTACGTGTTGTTGCCGGTGTTCAGGTCCGGGAAGACCAGCACCGTCGCCTGCCCGGCCACCGCGGAGCCCGGCAGCTTGGCCGCCGCCACCACCGGCGAGACCGCCGCGTCGTACTGGATCGGCCCCTCCACCAGCAGGTCGGGCCGCTGCGCGCGGACCAGGTCGGTGGCCGTGCGGACCTTGTCCACGTCGGCGCCGCTGCCCGAGGTGCCGGTGGAGTACGACAGCAGGGCCACCCGCGGCTCCACGCCGAACCGGGCGGCGGTGGCCGCCGCCTGGATCGCGATGTCCGCCAGCTGCTCGGCGTCCGGGTCCGGGTTCACCGCGCAGTCGCCGTACACCAGCACCCGGTCGGCCAGGCACATGAAGAACACCGAGGAGACGATGGCCGCGTCCGGGCGGGTCTTGATGATCTCGAACGCCGGCCGGATGGTGGCCGCCGTGGAGTGCACCGCCCCGGAGACCATGCCGTCGGCCAGGCCCTCCTGCACCATCAGGGTGCCGAAGTACGAGACGTCGGCGACCACGTCGTAGGCCAGCTCGTAGGACACGCCCTTGTGCGCGCGCAGCTCGGCGTAGCGGGTGGCGAACCGTTCCCGCAGCGGTGAGGTCTGCGGGTCGGTGATCACCAGGCCGGGGTCGTCCAGGGCGATGCCCAGGTCGCCGGCCTTCTTGCGGACCGCGTCCTCGTCGCCCAGCAGCGTCAGCTCGCACACCCCGCGGCGCAGCAGCACCTCGGCCGCGCGCAGGATCCGGTCCTCGGTGCCCTCCGGCAGCACGATCCGCCGCCGGTGGCTGCGGGCCCGCTCCAGCAGCGTGTGCTCGAACATCATCGGGGTGACCCGCTCCGAGCGGGACACCGACAGCCGGTCGGTCAGCTCGGCGGTGTCCACGTGCGTCTCGAACAGGCCGAGCGCGGTCTCCGCCTTGCG
>WRCZ01000545.1 GCA_009783685.1 Actinomycetes bacterium | reverse complement strand
GTGTCGTCCGGTCGCTGGCCATCCGTGTGAAGGTGGGTCGTCCCTCATGTCGTCTTTCAGCGCTGCGGCTCTGGCCACGGCGGTTCCCCCGCTCGTGGACGCACCCGCGACCACGACCGCGTCTGCATCCGCGTCCGCATCCGCCCCGGCGCGGATCGCCCGTACGTCGCCGGTCCGGCCCGCGCCGCCCGAGCCCGACCTCGGCCCCAACGTCCGCGTGTTCGGGCCCGCCACGCCCGCCGCCGAGATCCGGGCGGCGTTCGCGTCCGCCGCCTCCACGGACGGACACCGCGCCTTCCTGTTCAAGCCCGGCGTCTACCGCGTCGACGCCCGGCTCGATCCCCGTACCTGGGTCGCCGGCCTCGGCCTCGCTCCGCAGGACGTGACCGTCGACGGTGCGCTGCGGCCGCCGGACGACGGACCGCGGCCGGACACCGGCGCCGCCGTGCCCACCGTGCCCAGCGGGCCCACCGTGCCCGCCGGCCTGTGGCGGCCCGTGGAGAACCTCGTGGCGCCCGGTGGCCGCGTGCTGGGCGGCGGGGACAAGCCGTACCTGTACGTCGACGCCACGGGCGCCTACCGGGTGTTCCTGCCCGCGCTGCGCGACGGCGGCGCGGGCTCGCCCCGGCTCGGACGGTCGGCCCACGGCTGGTCGGTGCCGATCGACCGGTTCTTCGTCGCCCGCCCGGGCGACTCGGCCCGCGCCCTCAACAGGGCGCTGGCGCAGGGCCGTCACCTGCTGCTGACGCCGGGCGTCTACCGGCTGGCCGACACGGTCCGGGTCAAGTGGGCGGGCACGGTGGTCCTCGGCCTCGGGTGCGCGACGCTCGCACCGGTCGGCGGCACCGTGCCGATGACGGTGGCCGACGCCCGCGGCGTGCGCCTCGCGGGCCTGCTGTTCGACGCCGGCCAGGGCACCTCCCCGGTGCTGCTGGAGGTCGGCCGCAGCGCCGGCGGCCGCTCCGACCCACGCGAACCGGCGTCCGTGCAGGACGTGTTCTTCCGGATCGGCGGCGCGGAGGAGGGCCGCCCGGCCACCGCCCTGCTCGTCCACAGCGACCATGTGCGGCTGGACCGCGTGTGGGCGTGGCACGCCGGCCAGGGCACGGGGGCCGGCTGGACGGCCGGCGACACGGCAGGGGGCGCGACGGGTGACGAGGCGGGCGGCGGCTGCGCGTTCGGCGCGCAGGACCGCCCGGGGGTGAGGTTCCACGACCTGCCGGCCCTCCCGGCCGCGCAGGCGTGACCGACCGCGGGAGCGGTGCGGCCGGCGGTGTGCCTGGGGGCTCCGCCGCCGGGCCGGCCGTTCCCGTGGCATGGGGGTGAGGGGGTCCGCCGTCCCGCGGCGGACCCCCTCACAGCGGCTCCTGCCGGTTCCCGGGCGCCGCGCTACATGTGGACGCGCGGCAGCACCTTGTCCAGGCGCCGCGGGAACCACCAGTTGGCGCGCCCCATGAGGAACATGGTCGACGGCACCAGCACCAGCCGGACGACGGTGGCGTCGAGGATGACGCTGACGGCCAGACCCACGGCGAGCATCTTGACCACCACCGTCGGCGAGGCGGTGAAGGACAGGAACACCGCGGTCATGATGAGCGCCGCGCTGGAGATCACGCGGCCGGTCGCGGAGAGCCCGGCCCCGACGGAACGGGTGTTGTCGGCGGTGGCGTGCCAGGCCTCGGCGATCCGTGAGATCAGGAAGATCTCGTAGTCCATGGACAGGCCGAAGACGATGGCGAACATCATCATCGGCACGTACGACTCGATCGGCACGGCCGAGGGCAGGCCCAGCAGCCCGGACGCCCACCCCCACTGGAAGGCCGCGACCAGCACGCCGTACGAGGCACCGGTGGTCAGCAGGTTGAGCAGCACGGCCTTGACCGGGATGACCAGGCTGCGGAAGACCGTCATCAGCAGCAGGAACGCGGCGATCAGGACGATCCCGATGATGATCGGCAGCCGGTCCTTGACGGTGTTGCGGAAGTCGTACTGGCTGGCGGTGGTGCCGGTGACGTAGCTGGTGGCGCCGGTGCCGCGCAGGGCGTCGGGCAGGGTGCTGCCGGTGAGCCGGTTGAGCACCCCGCCGGTGCTGGCCGACTGCGGCACGTCGACAGGCGTGACCGTGGACACCAGCAACTTGCCGTCGGGGGTGGGCTGGACGGGGGTGAAGCGGGCGATGTCCCCGGTGTTCTGCAGCGCCTTGGTGACGTCGTCGCCGACCTGGCTGACCGGGACGGTGGCGTGCTGGACGTCGACGACGACGGTCAGCGGGTCGTTGGCGCCGGGCCCGAAGCCGGGTCCCGGGGCGTCCGAGATCCAGTCGAAGGCGGTCCTGCTGGTGCTGCCGGCCTGGTTGACGCCGCTGTCGACGTGGCCCAGGCGCATCGAGAACAGCGGGATGGCGAGCACCACCAGCAGGGTGGCGCCGGCGGTCAGGAAGAGGCTCGGGTGGCGGGAGACGAACACCGCGTACCGGTGCCAGTCGTCGCTCTCCCCCGCGGACTCGGCGACCGGCCGGCGGACGTGGACCTTGTCGATGTGCCGGCCGACGAGCGTGAGGGCGGCGGGCACCAGGGTCAGCGAGGCGGTGGCGGTGATGACCACGGCGATGGTCGCGGCGAGGCCGAGCTTGCCGATGAAGGTCAGCCCGCACGCGTAGAGGCCGAGCATGGCCACGGACACGGTGGTGGCCGCGACCAGCACCGCGTGACCGGTGACGGCGCTGGTCCGGGCGATGGCCCGCTGCGGGCCGTGGCCGTCCATCAGGTCCTGGCGGAAGCGGGTGGTCAGGAACAGGGCGTAGTCGATGCCGACGCCCAGGCCGATCATGGTGGACAGCGTCGGGGCCGCGGTGGCGAAGCTGATCGTGCCGGCGACGATGCCGACCACGCCGATGCCGACGCCGACCGCGACCAGCGCGCAGACCAGCGGCAGCACGGCGGCGAGGACGCTGCCGAACACCAGCAGCAGGATGACCAGGGCCACGCCGACGCCGACGAGTTCGCTGACCAGGTCGTTGGCGGGGGTGGTGGTGATCTGGTCGAAGCCGCCGCCGTAGGCCACGCCGAGGCCGTCGGAGCGGGCGGGCGCGGTCGCGGTGTCCAGCGTGTCGGTGTAGTCGTTGCCGAGCGACTTGAGCTGCTCGTCGAAGGTGACCGTGGTGTAGGCGGTGCGGCCGTCGCTGCTGGTGACGAGCGCGGAGGCGCCCGTGGCGTGCGGCATCTTCTTCAGGTTGCCGAGGGTGGTGTTCACCGCGGACTGGTGGTCGGCGACCGTGCCGCTGCCGGTGTGGAAGACGACCAGCCCGCTCGGGGCCGCCGCGGCCGGGTCCGACGTGGTGAGCAGGGCGGTGCCCTTGGCCGACTGGCTGCCGGACAGGCTGATCTGGTCGCTGAACGTCGGTCCGACGACGGCCCGGCCGGCGAGCGCCGCCACCAGCAGCACCAGCCAGCAGCCGATCACCCACCCGGCGTGCCGTCCGCAGAAGGTCCCCAGGCGGGCCAGCCGGCCTGAGGGGACCTCAGGTGCCGGATCGGGAAGGTAGGACGGCATGAGCACAGCCTCCTGGCGCGCGGGACTCGCTCGACCATGGCAGAAAGTGGCAGGTCTGCCAATTGACAGGGCCGACACCGCCATTAGGCTGATGGCGTGAAAGCCGAGGCCGTCCACCAGGGGGCACGCGACGGTACGGGCCCCGCGGCCCGGCAGCCGCGTGGTGGGGCCGGGCTGCGCGAGCGCAAGAAGGCGCAGACGCGGCGGGAGTTGCGGGACGGTGCCGCCCGCCTGTTTGCCGACCAGGGCTTCGCCGGGACGACCGTGGCCGACATCGCGGCCGCGGCGAACGTCTCGGAGCGCACCTTCTTCCGGTACTTCGACGGCAAGGAGGCGCTGCTGCTGCCGGACGCCGCGGAGGTGTGCGCGCGGATCGAGGCGGAGCTGGCGGCCCGGCCGGCGCGGGAGGGGCCGGTCGAGGCGGTGTGCGCGGCGCTGCTGGCCGCCGCCGGATCCCTGGCCGCCCCGGCCGCGG
>WRCZ01000544.1 GCA_009783685.1 Actinomycetes bacterium | reverse complement strand
GGTGGTCATAGCGTTAGGGAAACGCCCGGTTACATTCCGAACCCGGAAGCTAAGCCTTTCAGCGCCGATGGTACTGCAGGGGGGACCCTGTGGGAGAGTAGGACACCGCCGAACAAATATTGAAAGCCCGGGTCCTCCGATTTATTCGGAGGACCCGGGCTTTTCTGCGTTGTACCGTCGGCTCATGCGGTACGAGATACGGCCGGTGGCGCCGGCCGAGTGGCGGAGGAGCAGGCAGCTGCGGCTGGAGTCGCTCCAGGACCCGGTGGCTCCGGTGGCGTTCGCCCGGACCTACGCCGAGGAATCGGCGATGACCGACGAGGAGTGGCGCCGGCGGGCTTCCGGCGTCGGCGCCCAGCAGTTCGTGGCCGTACAGCCGGCTGCCGAGGCAGAAGCCGAGCCCGAAGCCGTAGCCAGGGCCGGGGACGATGCGACCGGCGCCTGGGTGGGGATGGCCGTCGTGGTCGTGGAGCGTCCCGACTACCTCAGCATCAACGCCGTGTACGTGCGGCCCGAGTTCCGCGGCACCGGTGTGGCCGAGCAGCTTTTCGATGCCGCGGTCGCCTGGACCTGGGGGCGGGCCGACCGCCTCCACCTGTGGGTGCACGAGAAGAACCCGCGGGCCCAGGCGTTCTACCGGCGGCTCGGCTTCGTCCCGACCGGGGAGTCGATGGCGTCCCCGCTGGATGCGGGCATGACCGAGTTCGAACTGGTGCTGCTGCGGGACGAGGAGGGCTCGGCGTCCTGAGTCCGGCGGCCCGGTAGCGCGGTGGCCGCCGCCGCGCCCACCAGGGCGAGTCCGGCCGTGACGGCCATGGCCGCCCGGAACCCGTCGCTGAACGCGGCGGGGGAGGCGTACGAGCCGGCGGCGCTGAACGCGGCCGCCGGGATGGCGACACCGAAGGCCCCGCCGAGCTGGCGCATCGTGCTGTAGGCGCCGGACGCCTTGCCGATGTCGGCCGGTGCGCTGGTGCTGACCACCGCCTTCGTGACCGCGGGGATGGCCAGGGCGAAGCCGACGCCGCCCAGCGCCATCGGGGCGACGAGTGCCGCATAGGAGGCGTGGGTGGTGGCGGCGAGCGCGACCCCACCCATCCCCGCTGCCTGCAGGACCATGCCGGCGGTGATCAGCGGGCGTTCGCCCACCCGGTCGGCGAGCGCGCCGGCCCGCGGGGCGATGAGGAACGGTGCCACGCCCCACGGCAGCATCCGCAGTCCGGCCGCCAACGGACCGTGGAGAAGCGCCACTTGCTGGTACTGCGTCATGAAGAAGACGGCGCCGGTCATCGAGGCGTTGAGCAGGAAGATGACCGTGTTGCCGGCCGAGAAGGCCCGTGAGCGGAACAGGCGCAGCGGCAGCATCGGCGTGCGGGCCCGGGCCTGCCGGGCGACGAAGCAGACGGCCAGGACCGCACCGGCCGCGAGCGTGCCGGCGACTTCGGCGCTGCCCCAGCCGGCCGTGTCGGACCGCACCAGGCCCCAGACCAGGCCGACGGCGGCCAGGGTGAACAGCAGCAGTCCGGGCAGGTCGACCGAGGTGCCCTGCCCGAAGCCCTCGGTGATGCGGCGCAGCACGAAGGGGATCGCGCCCAGGCCCAGGGGCACGTTCAGCCAGAAGATCCACTGCCAGGCCAGGCCCTGCGTGAGCGCGCCGCCGAGGACCGGTCCGAGCAGCGCCGCGAGTCCGGTGACGCTGCCGTAGATGCCGAGCGCCCAGCCGCGCCGCTCGGGCGGGAACGCCGCGTTGAGCAGCCCTAGGGCGACCGGGATGATCATGGCGGCTCCCGCGCCCTGGACGGCGCGGGCGGCGATGAGCGTGGCGGCGTCGGGAGCGAGGGCGCAGCCGGCCGAGGCGAGCGAGAACAGGGCCAGTCCCGCGGCGAAGACGCGGCGCCGGCCGAAGCGGTCGCCGAGCGAGGCGATGGTCATCAGCAGGACGGCGAAGCTCAGCGTGTAGGCGTTGACGGTCCATTCCAGGTCGGCCATGGACGCGTGCAGGTCCCGCTGGATCGCGGTGAGCGCGGTGGCGACGACCAGCATGTCGAGGATGACCATGAACGAGCCGAGGGAGGTCAGCGCCAGCACCCATCGCTGGCGTCCGGTCGGGAACCACTGCTGCCGGGCGGAGCGCGTCGGGGCGGAGCGCGATGGGGCGGGGGAGTTCGAAGCCGCAGCGTTCGGAGCGGTGCTGTCCACGAGGGGCCTCCCGGCGGGGCGTGCGTGTGTCGCGGTGTATCTGCCTGTCGTTCGTTGGGACACCGGCCCTGGCCGGAACCGGGCGGCGTGCACCGACCATTTTTCGGCGGCGCGGGTGTCTCAATAGGTGCGAGACGGAGTGGCCCGCCGCCGATCCGGGCCGCGCGACGGAGGTGCCCAGGTATGGACGCGACGCAGGACCGGGAGACGCTGGCGCTGGCCCGCGCCGGGGACGGAGAGGCGTTCCGGCGGCTCACCGAGCCGTACCGGCACGAGTTGCAGGTGCACTGCTACCGCATCCTCGGCTCGGTGCAGGACGCCGAGGACCTGCTGCAGGAGACGCTGCTGGCGGCGTGGCGCGGGCTCGCCGGGTACGAGGGGCGGGCGTCGGTGCGGGCCTGGCTGTACCGGATCGCGACCAACCGCTGCCTGAACGCGCTGCGGGACAGTGCCCGCAGGCCGCACGACCGGGCAGCCCTGCATGTGGAGGTCCCGTTGCCAGAACCGACCCGACGGCGCGGCGAACCGACCTGGCTGGAGCCGTACCCGGATGTGCTGCTGGAGGAGCTGCCCGACGGGGCGCCGGGGCCCGAGGCGCGGTACGAGATGCGGGAGTCGGTGTCGCTGGCGTTCCTGGTGGCGCTCCAGGAACTGCCGCCCCGGCAGCGGGCGGTGCTGGTGCTGCGCGACGTGCTGGGATTCCGTGCGGCGGAGGTCGCGGAGATGCTGGAGACCACCGAGAACGCGGTGGCCAGCGCGCTGAAGCGGGCCCGGGTGACGCTCGCGTCCGAGATGCCGGACGCGGACCGGGAGCAGGCGCCGCTGCCGGACTCCCCGGACGAGCGGCGGATCGTGGAGGGCTTCGCGCGGGCCTTCGAGCGCGGTGACGTGGACGCGCTGCTGGAACTGCTCACGGACGACGTGTGGTTGACGATGCCGCCGCTGCCGCTGGAGTACCAGGGGCACGCGGCCGTCGGGCACTTCCTGTCCACGATCGCGCTGCGGGACCGGCGCAGTTACGTGCTGGTGCCCACGCGGGCCAACGGCCAGCCGGCGTTCGGCGCGTACCTTCAGGACCCGCGCACGCCGATCCTGCACGCGCACGGGGTGCTGGTGCTGACGCTGCGCGGGGACCGGGTGGCGGCCATGACCCGGTTCATCGACACCGGGATCCTGTCCCGGTTCGGCCTGCCACGCTCCCTGCGCCGGGGCGACCTGCGGCCCAGGGGGTAGCGCGCCGGCCGGTGCCGGCGCGGCCCGTGACCGTCGCGGCCGCGCGGCTACGGGTGCCGGGCGACCGAACCGCTGGGCGTGGGGCGCGCCTTCATGTCGGCCATGACGTTGCGGACGGCCGCGGCCATCTGGGGCGCGTACGGGCCGGCGTCCTGCATCGCGGGCACGTCGCTGCCGTCGGGGTGCGGCATGACCTGCGGCGGGTCGGCGCTGATGGAGAAGGACAGCGAGATCACCGCTCCGCCGTGCAGGACGTCGAGCTGGAGGCGGCCGGAGCCGAGGTGCAGCAGGTAGGCCTCGTCGCCGAGGCCGCGCACGGTTTCCACCCGGGTCACCGACGGCAGGGTGCTGCGGTGCTGGTCCTCGAACTCGGGCCGCGGGTCGGTCTTCTTGTGCAGCTCGACGGAGAGCGAGGCGCGGTAGTCGTAGGGGCTGCCGCCGTCGTCGTCGCCGACGAGGTTCTCGGCCGAGCAGCGGGTGCGGTCCAGGGCGCTGCCCCACAGGGTGTCGGCGGGGTCGGGGGAGAAGCCGCGGCGGGGTGTGGCGTCGAAGAGCGGGCTGAGGGCGCTGCCCGAGCAGGGGTTGGGCGACAGGTGGTAGCCGTGCAGGTCGGGG
>WRCZ01000543.1 GCA_009783685.1 Actinomycetes bacterium | reverse complement strand
GGCACAGTTGGGCGACGTTGACGAACTACGGGAACATCGCCAGCGCCGTGGTGCTGGAGGCCGCCCGCAGGTTGATGGACGAGGAGCGTCCCGCTGTCGGGGCGACCGGTCTGATCGCCGGGTTCGGTCCCGGGATCACCGCGGAGATGGCCCTGGGCACCTGGGCCGAGGACACCGCACGCAACCTCACCTGAGCCCGGCGCACACCGAAGGGAAGCAACCCCCATGACCGACCTCATCGTCCCGGCCGGCGCCGGGCGCAAACTGGTCACCCCCGCGCAGGAGGTGACGTTCAAGGCCACCAAGGACATGGGCTCGGCCGTGTCGATCTTCGAGGTGGTCGTGCCGCCCGGATTCGACGTCGGCGCGCACGTTCACGGCCAGTCCCAGGAGTTCTTCTACGTCCTGGACGGCGAACTGGACCTGCTGTGCTTCGAGCCGGTCAAGCGCACCGGCGACAACTGGCACGAGTGGGTGTCGGCCGACGGCGACAAGGTGGTGCGCGCCGGGCAGGGCGCCAGCATGTTCGTGCCCTCCGGAATCCCGCACGCGTTCCGCAACGCCACCCTCGAACCGGTCACGATGCTCTTCCAGTGCTTCCCCTCGCCGGTCCACGAGGAGTACTTCGAGGAGATCGCCGAGATCTGGTCGCGGGGCGGCGGCGTTGACCCGGTGGCCGTGGAGGCCATGCGTAAACGCCACGACGTGGGCCAGATCACCCCGCTGCGCTACGAGCCGCCGCAGGGCGCCCGCATCCCCGCACAGCACACACACCAGCAAAGCGGAAGGTGAACCGCGGTGGAACCGATTCCTTTGGTGCACGCGAGTTTGGGTGAGCAGGAACTGGCGGCCGTGGCCGAGGTGTTCGCCTCCGGCTGGCCCGCCGGCCAGGGCCCCAAGGGCAAGGCACTGGAAGCGCAACTGGCAGCCAAGTACGGGGTCGGTGACGCGGTCGCCGTCGCGAACTGCGGTGCCGCCCTGCACCTGGCGATGCTCGCGCTCGGGGTCACCAGCGGCGACGAGGTCATCGTCGCCGACTACGGGTTCCCCGCGCCCGCGCAGGCCGCACGGTACGTCGACGCCACCCCGGTCTTCGCCGACGTGCGGCCCGACACCTACACCATCGACCCGCACGCGGTGGAGGCCCTGATCACCCCGCGGACGGTCGGGATCGTCGCCGTCGACACCGTCGGCATGCCCGCCGACTACACCGAACTGCAGGCCATCGCCGACCGGCACGGCCTGTTCCTGGTCGAGGACGCCGCCTGCGCGGTCGGCGCGACCTACCAGGGCCGGCAGGCCGGCGCGCTGGCCGAGGTCGGCTGCCTGTCCTTCCACGGCCGCAAGGGCGCCAGCAGCGGCGAGGGCGGCGCGGTCCTGGCCCGCGACCCCGAGATCGGCAAGGACGTGCGGCTGCGGTCCTCGTTCGGGATCGGCAGCATCTTCGACATGGGCAACGTGGTGGGCCTGCCCATCCCCACGTTCACCGAGATCGGCTACAACTTCAAACTGTCCGACATCGCCGCGGCGATCCTCACCGTCCAGCTGGACCGCATCGACGAACTGCTGCAGCGCCGCAACACGGTGGCCGCCGCCTACGCCGAACTGCTGGGCGACGAGGAACTGCTGAGCCTGCCGCAGGTCCCGGGCGACCGCACCCACGCCTGGCAGACCTACATGGTCACCCTGGATGCGGGCGTGGACCGGGCGGCGGTGGCCGCCGAACTGCGCGGGCAGGGCATCGGCTGCGGGCACGGCACGTTCGCCGCACACGTGCAGCCGGTGTTCGCCACCCAGCAGACCTGCCCGGTCTCCGCGGACCTGTTCGCCCGCCAGATGGCGATCCCCATGCACGCCGAACTGACAACCGAGCAGGTCGAGCGGGTCGCGGCCGCGTTGCGCGGCGCGGTGCGCGCCCACGCGGCGACCGGAGTCCTGGGAGGGGCAGCATGACCAACGCCGTGCCGACACCGGACCGCATCATGCGGCTGATCAACGGCTACTGGGCCACCGGCGTACTCGCCGCGGCCAGCACCCACCGCGTGTTCACCCACCTTCAGCAGGGGGCCTCCACCGCCACCGCACTGGCCACCGCCGCCGGGATCTCCGAGCGCGGCGCGCAGACCCTGCTGGACGGGCTGGTCAGCATCGGCCTGGTCGAGCTGGGCGAGGACGGCTACCGCAACACCGCCGAAGCCGCGACCTACCTGGTGGAGGACACGCCCGTCTCCCTGGCGCGGTTCGCCCGCCTCAAGCTCACCCACATGGGGGCACTGGCCGACCTGGCGGAGGTCGTGCGGGCCGGCGGGCCGGTCGCCAGCCCCGTCGTGGAGGTCGCCAACAACCCGCACTGGGAAGAGATCGTGCGGGCCATCGCCGCCCAGTCGGTACCCGCCGCCGGGATCGCCGCGCAGGTCCTGGGCCTGGCCGACGCCGGGCCGATCTCCATCCTGGACGTCGGCGGCGGCTCGGGCATCTACTCCGGGATCTGGCTGCAGACCAACACGCAGGCACGCGCCACCCAGCTGGACTGGGCGCCGATCAACGCCATCGCGCACCGGCTGCTGGCCGAACGCGGCGTCGCCGAGCGGTTCACCAGCATCGACGGCGACTTCCACACCACCGACTTCGGCACCGACCAGCACGACGTCGCGGTGTACTCGCACATCGCGCACCAGGAGAGCCCCGAGGCGAACATCGAGGTGTTCACCCGGCTGCGGCAGGCGATCAAGCCCGGCGGGGCCCTGGTGGTCTGCGACTACGTCGTCGACGACGACCGGTCGGGACCGGCGTTCCCGCTGATCTTCGCCTCCGAGATGCTCCTCAAGTCCAAGCACGGCAGCACCTGGCGGCAGGCGGACTACCGCGACTGGCTGGTCAAGGCCGGCTTCGAGGAGATCTCCTTCCACGCCGCGCCGCCGGCCACCGTGGTCATCGCCCGGTAACCCACCCCCGGCAAGAGCACGCCGTGACCACGGGCCCCACGGGCTCCACGGCCTACCGGGCGATCCGGCAACACTGCCTGCACCCGGGGCTGCTGCCGGCGACGACGGCGGCGATCGACCCGGCCACGCCGATCACCGTCGACCACGACCCGGACGCCGCACCGCAACGAGGCCGGCACCTGAGGGCCGCGACCCCGGCCGACCCGATCCGCCTGCCCGAGACCGAACAGCCCCCGCGCGCCCGGCACCGCCTGAACCACCCCCGCCCCCCTGCGCGGCGGGACCCAGCCGGCGGGGAGCGGCGATGCCCCCCCTTTTCTCGCCGCTCCCTGCTCCCACGCCACCCGTGTGACACCAGGAGGAGACATGTCCGAGACCCTCGACGCCACCGGGCAGCACACCGCCGCCGCGGACTCGCTCGGCGGCCGGCTGGGACACGCCGGTGCCGCCGCGCTCGCCGGCGCCCGCGAGCACATCGCCGAAGGACTGCTGCGCGCGGCGTTCCAGACCTGGGAGGACCCGGCGGTGCGGCCCCGCCTCCTCGCGGTCCTGCAGGCCGCGGTCACCAGCGAGGAAGGCGCCGAGCAGATGCGCGAGTTCCTCGTCAAGCAGCTCATGGCGCAGGCCGGCAAGGCCATCGGCAAACCCGACATGGACCTGTACACCGCGGCCGAGACCCTCCAGGTCCCCGCGCTGAACATCAACGCCGCGACCGCGCAGGTGTGGGGCGTGGTCCTGCTGCGCTACATCGTCAAGCTCGAACCGATCGCCTCGGCGCCGGCCGACGAACTCGTCCAGCTGCTCGCCCCCACCATCCAGCGCTACCTGGTGGCCTGAAGCCGGCGCCGACCGCCGTCCGCTCCTCCTCCACCACGACCGGCTCCCCTGAAACCGGCGGGCACCAGGCCGGCCGCCCCGCCTTTTTTGAGAGGGCTCGACACACCATGGCCACAGACCAGCCGACCACCACGGTGCCCCGGCCGCAGGCAGCACCGGCAACCACCACCACGGCCACCGCCGTCGCGCACCCCAACATCGCCCTGATCAAGTACTGGGGCAAACGCGACGAGGAACTCGTCCTGCCGCGCACCGACAGCCTGTCGATGACGCTGGGCATCTTCCCCACCACCACCACCGTCACCCTGGCGCCCGGCGCCG
>WRCZ01000542.1 GCA_009783685.1 Actinomycetes bacterium | reverse complement strand
TTGCACGAGGCGCTGTTGCGCATCCCCGACGTGCCCACCGAGCTGGAAGGCGGCGACTTCGACGTCGACGACGCCGCCTACGAGGAAGTGGTGCGCCGCATCGTCAAGGAGATGATCGGCACCGGGGAAGGCGCGAACTTCGTCATCAAGCGGACCTTCGTCGCCGACATCACCGGCTACGGCCCGGCCAGCGCCCCCGCACTGTTCCGCCGGCTCCTGCAAGGCGAGTCCGGCGCCCACTGGACGTTCCTGATCCACACCGGCACCCGCACCCTGGTCGGCGCCTCACCCGAGCGGCACGTCAGCGTCCACGACGGCACGGCCGTGATGAACCCCATCAGCGGCACCTACCGCTACCCCGCCTCGGGCCCCACCCTCAGCGGCGTCCTGGACTTCCTCGCCGACCGCAAGGAGACCGACGAGCTGTACATGGTCCTGGACGAGGAACTGAAGATGATGGCCCGCATCTGCGACCAGGGCGGCCGCGTCGTGGGCCCCTACCTCAAAGAGATGGCCAAGGTCGCCCACACCGAGTACTTCATCGAGGGCCGCACCGACCGCGACGTCCGCGACATCCTGCGCGAGACCATGTTCGCGCCCACCGTCACCGGCAGCCCGCTGGAAAGCGCCTGCCGCACCATCACCCAGTACGAGATGGGCGGCCGCGGCTACTACAGCGGCGCCGCCGCCCTCATCGGCCGCGACGACGCCGGCCGGCGCACCATGGACTCCGCGATCCTCATCCGCACCGCCGACATCGACCAGGCCGGCCGGATCGGCATCGGCGTCGGCGCCACCATCGTGCGGCACTCCGACCCCGCCTCCGAAGCCGCCGAGACCCGCGCCAAGACCGCCGGCGTGCTCGCCGCCCTCGGCGGGCAGCGCCAGGGCCGCTTCGCCGACCACGCCCAGGTCCGCCAGGCCCTGGCCGCCCGCAACGACACCATCGCCGACTTCTGGCTCACCGACGCCGCCGCCCGCACATCGACCTGGCCGTCCCTGGCCGGCCGCAGCGTCCTGATCGTCGACGCCGAGGACACCTTCACCTCCATGCTCGACCAGCAACTGCGGTCCCTGGGCCTGCGGGTGAACGTCCGCCGCTTCGACGACCCCTACGACCTCGACGGCCACGACCTGGTCGTCATGGGCCCCGGCCCCGGCGACCCCCAGGAAACCGCGCACCCCAAGATGCACCACCTGCACACGGCCGTGGACACCCTCCTGCGCGCACGCCGCCCGTTCCTGGCCGTGTGCCTGAGCCACCAGGTCCTGGGACTGCGCCTGGGCCTGCCGCTGCGCCGCAAGGACGTCCCCAACCAGGGCCTGCAGAGCCACATCGACCTGTTCGGCCGCAGCGAACACGTCGGCTTCTACAACACCTTCGCCCTCCTCAGCGACCACGAGGAGTTCACCGCCGACGGCATCGGAACCGTCCGCGTCAGCCGCGACACCGCCACCGGCGAGGTCCACGCCCTGCGCGGACCCGGCTTCGCCTCCCTGCAGTTCCACCCCGAATCCGTCCTGACCCGCGGCGGACCGCGGATCGTCGCCACCGCCCTGGCCACCCTGCTCGGCCACCGGCCGACGGCCTGAACGCACACCGCCCCCCCTTTTTTTGAAGACCAGTGGGAGAGTCCATGCACCAGTACGTCGTCGTCGACGCGTTCGCGCGGGTCCCGCTGACCGGCAACCCGGTCGCGGTGTTCTTCGAGGCCGACGACCTGACCGGCGAGCAGATGCAGCGCATCGCCCGCGAGATGAACCTGTCGGAGTCCACGTTCGTGCTGCGCCCCGACCACGACGGCGACGTCCACGTGCGGATCTTCACCCCGGTCAACGAACTGCCCTTCGCCGGCCACCCGCTGCTCGGCACCGCCATCGCGCTCGGCGCCCGCATCCCCGGAAACCGGCTGCGGATCGAGACCGCCATGGGCCTGATCCCCTTCGAACTCACCCGCGCCGGCACCACCACCATCGCGGCCCGCATGCGCCAGCCCGTCCCGGTGTGGGAGCCCTTCGACCGCGCCGAGGAACTCCTGGAAGCCCTCGGCGTCACGAAGACCGCCCTGCCAGTGGAGATCTACCGCAACGGCCCCCGGCACGTCCTGGTGTGCCTGGAGAGCATCGAGGCCCTGTCGAAGCTGGACCCCGACCACCGCGCCCTCGCCCGCTTCCCCGACATGGCCGCCAACTGCTTCGCCGGATCCGGCAGCCAGTGGCGCAACCGCATGTTCTCGCCCGCCTACGGTGTCGTCGAGGACGCCGCCACCGGCTCGGCGGCCGGCCCCATCGCCATCCACATCGCCCGCCACCAACTGGGCGCCTACGGAACGCACATCGAGATCACCCAGGGCGTCGAGATCGGCCGCCCCTCTCCCATGGGCGCCCTCGTCCACGGAGAGGGCGACCGGGTCGACACCGTCGAGGTCGACGGCCACGGCGTCGTCGCGCTGGAAGGAACGCTGCATGTCTGACCTGCCCCAGTCCGCCACCCTCACCGCCACCGGGCCCGGGGCCGGCACCCGCTCCGAGACGCTCACCGCCACCGTCGCCGTGGACTTCCCCGAGTTCACCGCACCCCCGGCCGAACCGCTGGGCCTGCTCGCCGGCTGGCTTCAGGACGCCACCACCCGCGGCGTCCGCGAACCGCGGGCCCTGGCCCTGGCCACCGCCGGCACCGACGGCCGCACCTCCACCCGGATCGTGGCCCTCAACTCCCTGACCGACACCGGGATCGTCTTCATCACCCACCGCGACAGCCGCAAGGGCCGGGAACTGGCCGCCAACCCCTGGGCGTCGGGCGTGCTGTACTGGCGCGAGACCAGCCAGCAGATCAACCTCGCCGGCCCCACCCACCTGCTGCCCGCCGCGCAGACCGAAGCCCTGTGGTTCGCCCGCCCGGTCTTCACCCACGCCATGACCAGCGTCTCCCGGCAGAGCCGCCCCCTGGACACCCTCCAGGAGTTCGAGGAACTGCGCGCCAAAGCCCTGCAGTTGGGCGCCGATCAAGAACCCCTGCCCTGCCCCGAGACGTTCGTGGCCTTCCACATGGAACTGGACGGCGTGGAGTTCTGGGCCAACGGCACCGACCGGCTGCACGAACGGCTGCGCTACGACCGCACCGGCGACCACTGGCAGATCAGCCGGCTGCAGCCCTGACCCGGCCGCCCGCACCCACCCGCCCACGCCCCTTCGACCACCCGGGAAGCACCGTGACCACACCCACGCCGACCGCGACCACCCCCCAACCCGCTCCCCTCACCGGCGCGTTCACCGGCGACGACGACCTGCGCGCCCGCAACCTGCACGCCGTCGAGCAGTACCTGCGGACCACCGCGGCCGCACGCCTGGACCGCTACACCCTCTACACCCCCGACGGCACCGCGTCGCTGTTCTACACCGACATCGGCCGGCCCATCGTCGTCAAGGGCCGGGACAACCTCAAGCGCCACGGTGAGCTGTCGTTGAAGGTGCTGCCCGACTGGCAGTGGATCGACCCGCAGATCTACCAGACCCAGGACCCCTCGGTGATCTGGGTCGAATGCGACGGCGAGGGCACCATCCGCTTCCCCGGCTACCCCCAGGGCCACTACCGCAACCACTTCATCCACGGCTTCACCCTCAGCGACGGCCTGATCGTCTCCAGCCGCGAATACACCAACCCGATCGAGCACATGCGCTCGCTGAGCATCGACACCCCCCACATCAACCGCGACTGGATCCCCACCTGACCGCCCCCCTCACCGGTGGGCGCCGGCCCCCGCCCCCACACGCCGGCACCCACCCACGCACCTCCCACAACTCCCCACCCGGCACCGGGCACAGCCGCCCCGCGCACAGCCGACCCGGGCCCGCACGCCCGGGGCGAGGACCTAGGATCACCGCATGGACTGGGGACCGCTGGCCAGCACCTCCCTCGGCGCCGTCATCGGCATCGCCACCACCCTGGCCGCCGACCACCTGCGCGCCCGCCGCAGCCGCGCCGACGACGACCAGAGCTCCCGCCGCCAGCTGTACGGGGACTACCTGGCCGCACTGGCCCGCACCCGCAACGTGCTGCGCATGGCCGCCCGCCCCACCACCCCGCCCGCCGCACCCGGCGA
>WRCZ01000541.1 GCA_009783685.1 Actinomycetes bacterium | reverse complement strand
TCGGGGCGGTGGCGATCCGCGGCGCTGTGGGGGCTGGGCGCGCAGTTCCCCGCGCCCCTGGCCGGGGCCGGGCGGTGCGCCGGTCGATGTGCTCGCGCTCGGCCGCCGGCCGCTGGAGGAGTTCGGGAGCGGCGCGGCCGCCGACGCCGCACGGCAGCAACCCGACGATCGTCCTGCGGGACAGCCCGGCGGCGTACAGCTGAGTCCCGGCCGCGCCATACCCCGCCCGCGCCGCGCCGCGCCGCGCGCGCCCGCGCCGCACCCGCCTCCACCGCCAGCGCCGCGCCCCCGCGCCCCCGCGCTCACCCCCCGGCGCGTTCCCCCAGCGAATCCGCCAACTCGGGCGGGACGAAGCCCTCTTCGGCGAGGCGGTGCCACAGCTCGTCGGGGAGGGGCAGCCGGGCCGCCTCGGCGTTGGCCGTCACCTCGGCGGCCGACCGGCAGCCGAGGACGACGGAGGTGACGGCGGGGTGCAGGAAGGGGAACTGGACCGCCGCCGCCGGCAGCGGTACGCCGAACTCCTCGCACACCGCCTGGCACTTGCGGGCCCGGTCCAGCGTCTCGGCCGGCACCGGGCGGTAGTTGAACATGGCGTCGGAGGACGGGTCGGCGAGCAGGCCGGTGTTGAAGACCCCGCCCACGACGACCGCGGTGCCGTTCTTCGCGCACAGCGGCAGCAGCGTGCCCATCGCGTCGTGGTCGAGCAGGGAGAACCGGCCCGCGATCAGGACGACGTCCACCTCGTACGCGGCGACGTACGCCGCGAGCGGCGCGCTGTGGTTCATGCCGAACCCGATGGCCTTGACCAGGCCCTCGTCCCGCAGCCGCCGCACGGTCTCGTACGCGGTGGCGCGGACCTCGTCCGCGAAGGCGTCCGCGTCGTGCAGGTAGAGGATGTCCACGAAGGAGCGTCCGAGGCGTTCCAGGCTCGACTCCAGCGAATCGCGGATGCCCCGCTCGGTCCAGTCGGGGACCACGTCGGTGCCGGTGCCGTCCGCCTTCGGCCGCAGCAGCCAGCCGGTCTTGGTCGAGATCACCGGCCGGGTGATCCCGGCCGGCTCCAGCAGCCGGCCCAGCCGGTCCTCGGCCTGGCCGTGGCCGTAGCGCGGTGCCGTGTCGAAGTACGTGATGCCGGCCGAGGCGGCGGCCCGGAGCGTCGCCGCCGCCTCCTGCTCGGTCACCTCCTCGAACAGCCCGCCCAGCGGGGCGGTGCCGATCCCGAGCGGCGGCAGCTCGAACGGCAGCCGCGGCGCGGTCCGGGGCGCCAGGGGCACGGTCACTGGGGTACCTCCCACGGGGAGTGGCGGGTCGGCTCGCCGCCGCGCAACGTCATCGTCAGGGTCAGCCGCACACGCGTGCCGCCGGGCAGCCGGATCGTGCAGTACCGGCCCTCGACCTGCTGCGCGGGCCCGTCGTCGGCGCGGACGGTGTGCAGCAGGTGCTCGGCGAACGAGCCGGCCTGGAGGACGGCCGCGCGCGGCGCGGTGCCGAGGTTGACCAGTTCCACCACGGTGTTCTCCGGGCGGATGTCGGACACCAGCGCGGCGACGTCCGGGGGCAGCCCGGGCCGTTGCGCGACGGCGTCGTGGTACCGCACGTGCAGCTGGGCCAGGCCGCCGTTGTAGAGCACCTGCGGGGAGCCGGTGGTCAGCTGGAGCAGCGCCTCGGTGACCACCGGGTTGAGGTTCTGCCAGTGGTGGATGCCCAGGGCGTCGGGGCCGACGGCCGGGTCCACGTCGTCGTTCTCGATCGCCTCGACCCGCTCGGCGCACACCGCGAGGGCGCCGGCGAGCATCTGCTCGGGGAAGGCGGCGTTGCGCCCGTTCAGGTACTCGTGCCAGGGCTCCTCGTGGCCGCACTCGTCCTTGGTGCGCTGGGTGTGGACGGCCGCCCAGTCCCAGCGGGAGCCCTCCCGCAGCCGCTCGACGCGCTCGGCGTCACCCGCGTCGCGGCTGAAGTGCCAGAGAGAGAGGGGGAGTTGGGTCGGCATGATGGTGAAGTCGAACCAGCCGGAGTCGTTGTACCGCTGCGGCACCATCAGGGTGCGCTCGCCGGGGATCGTGCTCAGGTGCGGGCGCCAGCGCCGGCCGAGGGTGCCCATCTGGTCGGCGGTGCGCTGCTCGGCGTGGCGCAGCACCGCGTCCAGCGGGTTGCGGGCCAGCTCCAGGAAGCCGTGATCCCCGGTCACCTGGGCGGCGTTGACCGCCCCGACGATCGCCGCCGAGGCGACCGACGACAGCCCGTGCGGCCACGACCAGCCGTAGTGGCCGCCGTACCAGCGGCCTTCCAGGTACTCGCCGACCACGCCGCCCAGACCCGCGTTGTCGGGGACGACCTCGTGCCCGGCCATCCGCTCCTGCCAGGCGCCGACGTACTCGGCCACCCAGTCCGCGTAGCGCCGGTCGCCACCGAGCAGCCAGGCGTTGGTGGCGAGCGTCGTCGACGCCACGTTGACGAGCGTGTCGCCGCGCCCCATCCGGTCCCACATCACCTGCCCGTAGGCGCGTGCCCGCTCCGGCGAGTCCGCCAGCTCGTCGAAGGAGGTGACGCCGGTGCCCCAGTCCAGCGGGAGGCCGTAGGGCCGGAGCGCCAGGCTCCAGGGGAAGTAGGTGTCGTGGTCGCTGAATCCGGGGCGCGGGCCTCCGGTGCCGGTGTGCGGCGCCCGGACGACCCGGTGCTCGGGGTCGTAGTTGGGGCCGCCGGGCAGGTAGACGTCGGCGAACCGGCAGGCGAGCTCGCGCAGTTCGGCGTCGCCCGGGTCGGCGAGGCACAGGCCGTAGAAGAGCAGCATGCCCTCGCCCTGGTGGAACCAGTCGTAGCCGCGCTCCAGGCCGTCGACGACCAGGCCCATCTCGGTGAGCTGCCGGGTCACCCCGCGCCAGTGCCGCCGTGCGGCGGCGAGCAGGTCCGTGCTGCCGCCGAGCAGGTACAGCGTGGGCCAGTTGAAGAACGGCTCGTAGAAGTCGTCGACGCCGTCCCGGTCGTCCAGGCCCTGCCCCAGCGTGTCGCGGAAGACGAGGCGGCCGTCGCCCTCGGTGTAGCGGTCGGCGAAGACGCGCCACGCCTTGTCCTGGACGGCGAACAACTCCCGTTCCAGCGCGGCCCATCGGGGAACGCCGGTGATCCGGCGGGTGGCGGTCAGCTCCGGTGCGCGGGCGGAGCCTGCGGCCGTCATCGGCCGGCCCCTCGCGCCGCGGGCCCGCCGTCGATTCGTTCAACCCCGAGCATCGGGAACACACCCGACCCTTCATAATCGCCCATCGATTACCGATTGCTAGCCTTCATGGCGGGGACAGCTGTGTCAAGAGCCGTCACGCGCCATGGAGAGGGAGTTCACCGTGATCGACTGCCATGCCCATCTGTGGGATCCGCGCCGGGGGTTCCCCTGGATCCGGCCGGGTTCCGCGCACCACCGGCCGTTCACCGCCGAGGACCTGGCGGCGGCGGGGGAGGGGACCGGCGTGACCGGGACGATCCTGGTCGAGGCGTCGCGCGGTGATGCCGGCGAGACCCTCGACCTGCGCGAACTGCGGCTGCGCCGGCCGGATCTCGTCGCCGGGTACGTGGCCAACCTGCACGTGCACGGCGACGATGGGCCGGACCGCTTCCGCGAACTGCTGCACGCGTGGGGCGACTCCCGGCCCAACGGCATGCGCATGGGAGGCCGGGCCTGGGCGGACACCCCGGCGGCCGCCCGGGAACTCGTCCCGGTGCTGGCGGAGTCCGGCACGGTGCTCGAACTCAACCTGGGCGACGGGGCGCTGCGCGCGGCGGCCGACGTGGCGGCCCGCCACCCGGCGCTGACCGTGGTCGTCGACCATCTGGGAAACCCACCCAACCTTCGTGAAAACCTGGGAGGTTGGCACAGGGACATGGAATCCGCGGCCACACTGCCCAACGTGAACGTGAAAATCTCCGGACTGCTCACCCAGCAGCACGGCGTGCCGGCGGACCGGGTCGCGCGGCTGGTCCGGCAGGTGGTGGACGCCTTTGGTCCGGACCGCTGCCTGGTCGGTTCCGACTGGCCGATCTGCCTGCCGCGCGGCTCCCGGTCCCGCTCGCTGGCGTCCGCCAGGCTCGGACTGGCCCATCTGTCCCTGGAAAGGCAGGAG
>WRCZ01000540.1 GCA_009783685.1 Actinomycetes bacterium | reverse complement strand
GGTCTCGCCGCAGTTGTATGTGGCGAACGGTATTTCCGGGGCGATCCAGCACCGGGCGGGGATGCAGACCTCGAAGACGATCGTCGCGGTGAACAAGGACCCCGAGGCGCCGATCTTCGATCTCGTCGACTACGGCGTGGTCGGTGACCTGTTCCAGGTCCTGCCCCAGCTCACCGACGAGATCACCACCCGCAAGAACTGAACCCGCGGTCGGACCCTCGTCCTCCACGGCCCCCGGACGCCGGCACGTGCGTCCGGGGGCCGTCGCGTTGCCTGTTGACCCGCGCTGACCTCGCGGCTAGCTTCACTTCAACGATTTGTTGAAGTTGTGGGAGACCGGGAGGCACAGCCCATGGCGCAGGCGGCCGGTACGACTCTGGCGGACGCGGTACGAGCGGAGGTCGGCGCGGCGCTGGCCGGCACCGACGCCGAACTGGCCCGGCGCTACCCGGGTGACCCGGGCACCCGGCAGCCCGTCCACACCGTCTACGTGCCCGCCGACGCCTTCACTGCGGACACCGTGCGGGAGTGGGGCGACCAGGCGCTCGCCGCGCTCGACGCCCACGCCCCGGATGCCGCGTCGCTGGCCGGACTGCTCGGCCTGCCCGCGGACCTGGCCGCCGACGTGCACGACCGGATGCGCGAGAAGCTGCGGCGGGAGCCCGTCGAGGACCTGCGGATCGACTTCGAGGACGGCTACGGGGTCCGGCCCGACACCGAGGAGGACGCGGCCGCGGTGGCCGCTGCCCGCACCGTGTCCGCCGCGGTCGCCGACGGCAGCGCACCGCCGTACGTCGGCATCCGCATGAAGTGCATGGAGGCGGCCGTCCGCGACCGCGGCATCCGCACGCTCGACCTGTTCCTGACGACGCTGCTGGACGGCGGCGGACTGCCCGCAGGACTCGTGCTGACCCTGCCCAAGGTGACCTTCCCCGCCCAGGTGGCCGCGATGGCCCGGATCTGCGGCGCCTTCGAGCAGGCCGCGGGACTGCCGGCAGGCCGGCTCGGCTTCGAGATCCAGATCGAGACCACCCAGGCCGTCCTCGGCCCGGACGGCAGGTCGACCGTGCCGCTGCTCATCGAGGCCGCCGGGGGGCGCGCCACGGCGCTGCACTACGGCACCTTCGACTACAGCGCGGCGTGCGGGGTGAGCCCCTCCCACCAGTCGATGGACCACCCGGTGGCCGACCACGCCAAGGCCGTCATGCAGGTCGCCGCCGCGGGCACCGGCGTCAGGCTCTCCGACGGCTCGACCAACGTCCTCCCGGTCGGCCCCCGTTCGCAGGTCCACGCGGCCTGGCAGCTGCACTACGGGCTGGTCCGCCGCTCGCTGGCCCGCGCCTACTACCAGGGCTGGGACATGCACCCGGCCCACCTGCCGACCCGCTACGCCGCCGTCTACGCCTTCTACCGCGAGGGTGCGGCCGCCGCGTCCGCCCGCCTCGCCGCCTACGTGGCCGGATCCGGCGGCGCGGTGATGGACGAGCCCGCGACCGCCCGTGCCCTCGGCGGCTACCTGCTGCGCGGCCTCGACTGCGCCGCCCTCACCCCCGGCGAGGTGACCGCCGCCACCGGCCTCACCCTCCCCGCCCTCCACGCCCTCGCCGCCCGCCCCGAAGCCACCGGCTGACTCCGGCCCGGAGTGGCACGTGATGCCGGCGGAGGCGACCGGCGCGCGCGAGACGGCGGTCGCCCGCCGGCCGGGGGAGGGGCTGTGCGCCGCGCGCGGCGCGGCCGAACCGCTAGGACGCCGGGGGGATCTCGCCGGAGCCGCGGGGGATGAGGCGGGCGGGGAGTTCGGTGCGGGTCGGGGCGTCGCTGGCCATGCCGTCGAGCCGGCGGAAGAGGAGCTGGGCCGCAGTGCGGCCCAGGCCCGGGGCGTCCTGGGCGACGACGGTGACCGGCGGGCTGAGCAGGTCCGCGAGTTCGAAGTCGTCGAAGCCGACGAGGGCGATGGGCCGGGGCAGTCCGGACAGCACGCGCACCGCGGTCACGGTGACCCGGTTGTTGCCCGCGAGCAGCGCCGTGACCGGTTCCGGGCCGGACAGCATGTGGTCCAGCGACGCCCGTACCCGGTCCGGGGTCGTCGGGCCCATCGCGTACCAGTCGTCCCTGACCGGCAGGCCGGCGGCGGCCATCGCCTCCCGGTAGCCGCGCAGTCGCTCGGCCGCGGTGTGGATGCCCGGCTGGTCGCCGATGAAGCCGATCCGGCGGTGGCCGTGCGCGATGAGGTGGGCGACGCCGTCGCGCACGCCGCCGGCGTTGTCGGTGAGGACGACGTCGGCGTCCAGGCGCCCGGCGGGCCGGTCCACGAACACCGTGGCGACGCCCGCCTCGATCTCCGGACTCAGGTAGCGGTGGTCGTCGCTGGCCGGCACCACGATCAGTCCGTCCACCCGCCGCGCGCAGAACGCCAGCACCAACTCCTGCTCGCGTCGGGGGTCTTCGGCGCTGGAGCCGGTGAACAGCAGTGCCCCGTGGGCCCGCGCCACGTCCTCCACGGCCCGGCTGAGCGGGGCGTAGAAGGGGTCGGCGAGGTCCTCGAGGACCAGCCCGATGCTGGACGTGCGCCGGGTGCGCAGCAGCCGGGCGCTGTCGTTCCGGCGGAAACCGAGCGCCTCGATGGCGGCCTGGACGCGGGCCACCGTGTCCGGTGTGACGCCCGCCTCCTCGTTCACCACGCGGGAGACCGTCTTGAGTCCGACGCCGGCGCGGGCGGCGACATCCTTCATCGTGGGCCGGGGGGTACGTCCAGGTGTTTGGGTCACGGTCGTAGTATTCCCTGCGGCAAGACATGGACAACGTTGTCAGAGTCAGGTGAGACTACTCCTGGGGCCGCACCTTGCGGAACCCTTGGGGTCGACGACCCCGACGGCGCCGGACGAGTGCGGCACAGGACGACAGACGACGAAGGAGACCACCGAGCGATGCAGCCCCCCCACGGCGCTACCGGTCCACATGTGGCCGCACTGGACATCGGCGGTACCAAGATCGCCGGTGCGCTCGTCGACAGCGAGGGGCGGCTGCTGGCGCGGGCCCTGCGGCCGACGCCCGCCTCGGAGGACGGTGAGACGGTGCTGCGGGCGGTGACCGAGGTCCTGGCGGAACTCGGCGCGGCGCCCCAGTGGGAAGGCACCGTCGCCGTCGGCATCGGCAGCGCGGGACCGGTGGACGCCGCACACGGCACGGTCAGCCCGGTGAACGTCCCCGGCTGGCGGGAGTTCCCGCTCGTGGCCCGGGTCTCCGAGGCGTGCGGCGGGCTGCCCGTCGTGCTCACCGGCGACGGGGTCGCGATGACCGCGGCCGAGCACTGGCAGGGTGCCGCCCGCGGCTACGACAACGCACTGTGCATGGTGGTGTCCACCGGCGTCGGCGGCGGGCTGGTGCTGGGCGGCGCGCTGCTGCCCGGGCCGACCGGCAACGCCGGCCACATCGGGCACATCAGCGTCGACCTGGACGGCGACCCCTGCCCGTGCGGGTCGCGCGGCTGCGTCGAGCGGATCGCCTCCGGCCCCAACATCGCCCGCCGGGCGCTCGATCAGGGCTGGCAGCCGCCGGCCGGTGCGGCGCCCACCGCCGCGGCGGTCGCGGAGTCCGCGCGGGCCGGCGACCCGATCGCCCTCGCCTCCTTCGACCGCGCGGCCCAGGCGCTGGCCGCCTCCATCGCCGCGACCGCGACGCTCGTCGAGATCCACGTGGCGGTGGTCGGCGGTGGCGTCGCCAACGCCGGCCCGATCCTCTTCGACCCGCTGCGCGAGCACCTCACCCGGTACGCCACGCTGTCGTTCGCCGCGGGCGTCGACGTCGTCCCGGCCAAGCTGGGCACCGACGCCGGTCTCGTCGGCGCCGCGGCGGCCGCGGCCCAGGCGCTGCGCATCGAGGGCTTCACCCTCCGCCCGCTGACTCCCGCTCCCTGACGAAGGATCGACCTCCGCCATCTGATCACGGCCCCGGCCGCCGGTCCTTGACCCGCCGTCACCCGCGAACCGCCCCGCGCTCGGGGGCGGGTCACGGGTGACGTGCTGCCTGCTGACGGGACGCCGGGTCCCGGCGGGCTCACCGCCGGCGGCGCCGGGCCGCCCGCCGGCGTCCCGCCGAGGGGTGCCGGAGCGGTGTTCACACGACCTGCCAGCGGTGCCGC
>WRCZ01000539.1 GCA_009783685.1 Actinomycetes bacterium | reverse complement strand
TGCGTCCGCGAGCGCGTCCGCGAGTATTTCCGCGACCACGCGCCCGGCGAGCACCGCGGCGCCGCGCCCTACGGGGTGCGCCGTGGGAGTGCGCCCTGCGGGGTGCGCCGTGGAGTGCGGCTCAGCGCCGGTAGGCCAGCTTTCCGCCGCGCCAGACCGCGCTCGTCAGCGGCACCCCCGGCCGGTAGGCGAGGTGGACGTGGCTGGGCGCGTCCAGCAGCTGCAGATCGGCGCGCGCACCGGCGGTGATCGTGCCGACGTCGTCCCGGCGCAGGGCGCGGGCGCCGCCGTACGTCGCCGCGTGCACCGCCTCGTCGGGCGTCATCCCCATGTCGCGGACCGCGACGGCGACGCAGAACGGCATCGAGCTGGTGAAGGACGAGCCCGGGTTGCAGTCGGTGGACAGCGCGACGGTGACGCCCGCGTCGAGCAGCCGGCGCGCGTCCGGGTAGACCGCCCGGGTGGAGAACTCCGCGCCGGGCAGCAGGGTCGCCACGGTGGCGCCGCCGCTGCCGGCCAGGGCGTCGACGTCCGCGTCCGTCAGGTGGGTGCAGTGGTCGGCCGAGGCGGCGCCGAGTTCCACCGCGAGCTGGACGCCGGGGCCGTGGGTGAGCTGGTTGGCGTGCACCCGGGGGGTCAGGCCGCGGGCCTGGCCGGCCTGGAGGACCGCACGGGCCTGGTCGCCGTCGAAGGCGCCCTGCTCGCAGAAGACGTCGACCCAGCGGGCGTGCGGGGCGCAGGCGTCGAGCATCTCGCCGGTGACCAGCGCGACATAGCCGGCCGGGTCGTCGGCGAACTCCGGGGCGACGATGTGCGCGCCCAGATAGGTGGTCTCCTGGGTGTGCTCGCGGGCGATCCGCAGGGCGCGGGCCTCGTCGCGGGTGGTCAGCCCGTACCCGGACTTGGTCTCGACGGTGGTGGTGCCCTGCCGCAGCGCCTCGGCCACGAAACGGCCGACGGTGGCGGACAGTTCGTCGTCCGAGGCGGCGCGGGTCGCGGCGACGGTGGTGCGGATGCCGCCGGCGCTGTAGGGGCGGCCGGACATCCGGGCGGCGAACTCGGCGGTGCGGTCGCCGGCGAACACCAGGTGGGAGTGGGAGTCGACGAAACCCGGCAGCAGCGCCCGGCCGCCCACGTCGACGGCGTTGTCGGTGGCGGGTGCGCCGGCGGCCGGGCCGGCCCAGGCGACGCGGTCGCCCTCGACGACCACCGCGGCGTCGCGGAGCAGCCCCAGCGGGCCCGAGGCCGGGTCGGCGCCGGGGAGCGACGGATCGTTGGTGACCAGGCTGCCGATATGGGTGATGAGCGTGCTGGCCGTCATGGCCGTCGTTCTCCGTTTCCTCGGGTCGGCTTCCTCGGGGCGGTCCGCGGGTCAGCCGGTGGTCGCGCCGTGGGTGGCGGTGCTGATCGCGGCGGCCAGTGCCGCCGGCACGTCGTCGATCAGCTGGTGCTGCCCGTCGCGGACGACGTGCCGGCCGCCGACCACGGTGTGCCGTACGTCGGCCGCGGTCGCGGCGAACACGGCGGTCTCGGCGCCGAGCCGGGGCGGCGGTCCCGCGGTGCGCACCGAGTCCAGCGCGACCGTGGTGAGGTCGGCGAGGGCGCCCACCTCCAGCCGGCCGGCGTCCGGCCAGCCGAGGCAGGCGTGGCCGTCCTCGGTGGCGGCGCGGAGCAGCTGGGCGGCGGTCCAGTGGCCGCGGGTGCGGCTGCGCAGCCGCTCGTCGAGTTCCAGCGCCCGCGCCTCCTCCAACAGGTCGATCACCGCGTGGCTGTCGCTGCCCAGGCTCAACGGGCTTCCGGCGCGCCGCAGTTGGGGCGCGGGGCCGATGCCGTCCGCCAGGTCCCGCTCGGTGGTGGGGCACATGCACACGGTGCTGCCCGCCCGGCCGAGCAGGGAGATGTCCTCGCCGGTGAGGTGGGTGGCGTGCACGGCGGTGGTGAGCGGGCCCCAGAAGCCGGAGTCGGCGAGCAGGCGGGCGGGGGTGCGGCCGTGGGCGGCGACGCACGCCTCGTTCTCGGCCGGCTGCTCGGACAGGTGGATGTGGGTGGGCACGTCGCGGGTCCACTCGGCGAACGTCTTGTAGCCGTCGCGGTCGGAGAACGCCCGCACCGAGTGCAGGGCCGCGCCGATCCTGGCGTGTGCGCCGCCCTCCAGCTGCGACCAGCGCGCGTGCCAGCGCTCCGCCGTGCCGTCGCCGAACCGGGACTGGGTGCCCTCCAGCGGGCGGTAGCCGCCGCGGGACAGCCCGCCGTGCAGGTAGGCGGTGTCCAGCAGGGTGATCCGGATGCCGGCCTCGGCGGCGGCCGCGATCAGCGCCCGCCCCATCGCGTTGGGGTCGGCGTACGGGACGCCGCCCGGCTGGTGGTGCAGGTAGTGGAACTCGCCGACGCAGGTGATCCCGGCCAGCGCCATCTCGCCGTACACCGCGCGGGCCAGCGCGAAGTACGAGTCGGGGGTGAGGTGGAAGGCGACCGAGTACATGATGTCGCGCCAGGTCCAGAACGTGCCGGTGCCGACCTGCACGGTGCCGCGCAGGGCGCGGTGGAAGGCGTGGCTGTGCGCGTTGGCCAGGCCGGGCAGGGTCAGCCCGCGCAGCACGGTGGCCCCCGGCGGCGGCGCCGGCACCTCGGTGCGCAGCTCGGTGATCCGCTCGTCGGTCGCGGTCAGCGCGACGCCCGGTTCCACGCGGGTGCCGAGCCAGGCGTGTTCCAGCCAGTACGTCACCTGCACGCGAGACCCTCCAGTACGTCGGCCAGTGCCGTCACCCCTGCCGTGCAGTCGTCCTCTGCCGCCGATTCCGCCGGGGAGTGCGAGACGCCCGTGGGGTTCCGTACGAACAGCATGGCGGTCGGCACCGCGGCCGAGAGGATTCCGGCGTCGTGTCCCGCGCCGGTGGGCAGAACGGGTGCCGGGGCGTCCGGACTGACCAGGCCGGCGAGCGTGTCGCGCAGTTCGTGGGCGAACTCCACCACCGGGGTGAAGGACTCCCGGGTGACGCGCACGTCCACGCCGTCGCGGGCGCCGCGTTCGTGCGCCGCCTGCTCGATCGCCGCGACCACGGCGGCCAGGGTGTCCTCGTCGGCGGCCCGCGAGTCCAGCCAGCCCCGGACCAGGGACGGGATGGCGTTGACGCCGTTGGGCTCGACGGCCACCTTGCCGAAGGTGGCCAGCGCGCCGGCCAGCCGGGCCTTCTTGCGGGCCGCGAGCACGGTGGTCGCGTAGGTGAGCATCGGGTCGCGGCGGTCCTCCAGCCGGGTGGTCCCGGCGTGGTTGGCCTCGCCGTGGAAGTCGAACCGCCAGCGGCCGTGCGGCCAGATCGCCGACGCCACGCCGACCGGGTGGCCGCCGAGGTCGAGGGCGCGGCCCTGCTCGATGTGCAGCTCGACGAACGCGCCGATGCGGGCGAGGCGTTCGGGGTCGGGGCCGATGGCGTCCGGGTCGTGGCCGGCCGCCTCCATGGCCTGCGGCAGGCTCACCCCGTCGGCGTCGCGCAGCTCGTGCGCCTGGCGCGGGGTGAGCTGACCGGCGGTCAGGCGGGAGCCGACGCAGGCGAGTCCGAAGCGGGCGCCCTCCTCGTCGCCGAAGTTCACCACGGCCAGCGGCGCGGCCGGCCGGGCGCCGCGGGCCCACAGCTCGTCGAGGGCGGCGAACGCGGAGACCACGCCGAGCGGACCGTCGAACGCGCCGCCGTCGGGCACCGAGTCGAGATGGGAGCCGGTGACGACGGCGCCGCCCTGGGAGGGATCGCCGAGCCAGGCCCACTGGTTGCCGTTCCGGTCGACCTCGTAGGCCAGGCCGCGGGCGGTGGCCTCCTGCCGGAACCAGGCCCGGCAGTCGGTGTCGGCCGCGGCCCAGGCGTAGCGGCGGTAGCCGCCGGACCGCTCGTGCCGGCCGATCGGGAGCAGGTCGCGCCACATGCCGTGGAAGCCGGTGCCGCCGCCGGTGGTGCCGGGGGCCGTCGTGCCGGGTGCGCCGCCGGTCACTGAGCGCCGCCCTCCCGCATGGGCACGCGCACCCCGCGGTCGGCGGCGACCTCGTCGGCGCGGTCGTAGCCCGCGTCGACGTGCCGGATGACGCCCATGCCGGGGTCGTTGGTCAGCACGCGGCGGATCTTCTCGCCGGCCAGCGCGGTGCCGTCGGCGACGGT
>WRCZ01000538.1 GCA_009783685.1 Actinomycetes bacterium | reverse complement strand
TGGGAGGCGCTGGCGCCGGACGTCCACCAGGACGCCACCGGACCCACGGTGCAGGCCGTGCAGTTCATGCTCGCGCGCAAGGGCTGGGCCGACACCGTGAGCGTCACCGGCGAGTACGACCACAACACCATGAAGGCCGTCCAGGACATGCAGCGCCTGCACGGCCTGCGCCCCACCGGCAAGGTGGACCTGAGCACCTGGTGCGCGGTGGTCGGCGGCACCGTCCGCGAGTCGTTCGCCGCCTGACGCCGTCCGCCGTCCCGGGTCCGGCGGTGACCGCCGGACCCGGGCCCGGTCCGCGCCGTGCGCGGACCGGGGTTCAGCGCCCGCCGACCAGCACCTCGGCCGCGGCGACGCCGGAGGCCGCCGTTGCGCCGTGGGTGAAGATCTGCACCGCGCCGGGGGCGCCGGGGCCGGGCAGGCCCATCTCGACCACGATCGCGTCCGGGCGCGCGGCCGCGAGGTCGGCCAGCGCGGCGCCCATCCACTTGTTGCGGGAGGCGTCGCGGACCACGACGACCATCGGCCGCCCGGAGGCCGGGGTCAGCGCGAACTCCTGCAGGACGGCGGGGCTGGCGGCCAGTTGCTGGTGGTGGACCCGCACGAACGTGGTCCCGGGCAGCCGCTCGCGCAGCGGCACCGCGACACCCCACGGGGTCTCCTTGCCGATGGCCAGGTTGGTCGTCGGGACCAGCTCGACGACGTGCGGCGGGGCGGACAGCGGCAGGACGTCCTGCGCGGCACCGCTGAGCCTGATGGCCCGCCGGGCGGCGATGTAGCCGATGTCGCCGCTGACCGGGTTCACCGGGACGGCGCGTCCGATCCGGCTCGACCATTCGGCGAGCGCGGCCACCCGCCCGGACGCCTCGACGAGCCTGTGCTCGGCGAGTTCACCACCGACGACGGCGCTTTCCAGCGCGTCGGCCAGGAGTTGCGCGGTGGCCTCGTCGGCGTGCTCGCCGCCCACGCAGACGGCGTCGGCGCCGGCCGCGACCGCCCGCACGGTGGCGCCCTCGATGCCGTAGCGGTCGGTGACCGCGCCCATCTCGATGGCGTCGGTGACGATCACGCCGTCGAAGCCGAGTTCCTTGCGGAGCAGGTCGTCCAGGATGCGGTGGCTGAGGGTGGCCGGCAGGTCCGGGTCGTAGGCGGGGACGAGGAGGTGGCCGCTCATCACGGCGCGCACGCCGGCCTCCAGCGCGGCGCGGAACGGCGGCAGCGCCTGCGCGGCGATGTCCTCCAGCGTCGCGTCGTAGCTGGGCAGGCCGTGGTGGGAGTCGACGGCGACGTCGCCATGTCCGGGGAAGTGCTTGGCGCAGGCGGCGACGCCGGCCGACTGCAGCCCGCTGACCCAGGCCGCGACGTGCCGGGAGACCAGCGCGGGATCGACGCCGAACGAGCGGACCCCGATGATCGGGTTGTCCGGGTTGGAGTTGACGTCGGCGCTGGGGGCGTAGTTGAGGCTCACGCCGGCCGCGTGCAGCTGGCGGCCGAGGTCGCGGGCCACGGACTCGGTCAGCTCGGTGTCGTCGACGGCGCCGAGGGCGAAGTTGCCGGGGCGGGTGGATCCGGTGGAGGACTCCAGCCGGGTGACGTCGCCGGCCTCCTCGTCGATGGCGATGATCAACGACGGGTTCTCCGCGCGCAGTTGGGCCGCCAGCCGGGCGACCTGCTCCGGCGACGCGATGTTGCGGGAGAAGAGCACCACGGATGACAGGCCGTCAGCGATGGCGCGCAGCACCCACTCCGGGGCCTCGGTTCCGACGAAGCCCGGCTGCAGGACGGAGAGCGCGAGCCGTCGCAACTCCTTGCTGTGCTTGCTGGAGGACATCGGCTGGGGGCCTTCCGGGTAGTGCCGCAGGAACGATCGCACGGGCGAGCTGTGGTACAGACCAATCGATATTCGCCTAGCCCGATCGGCAGTGTCAAGAAGATCGCCTGCCGCACCGCGGCGCGCACCCGCACACCCCCGCCGGCACCCTCGCCTTCGCCGCTCGGCGTCCCGTCATTGACGCGTTCCCCAACACCCAATGGTCGCCCGGAACTTGGTCACGGGATGTCTTCATATCGTTGGTTGACATCCGCCGTTGGTCTAGTCCAACTTAGTGGGGCGCAAGTTCAGCAAGGGGTGCAGGTGACGCACTTCTGCCGGGGGACGACCATGCACGGGCAGCGAACTGCCCTGGTCAGCATGGTTCGGCAACGTTGTCCGTCACCTTCTGTCAGCGCTCCTTCGCCGAATGCACCGACGCACACCAGCACCACCGCAATCGTTGGAGCAACCGCATGGCGCCGAACCAGCACTATCTGCACCGGGCCCCGTCAGACGTCCCCTATTTCAGCTCGGACGCGGAGACCTATCTCGCCCGAACCCAACTGCGCGATCTGCAGAAGACGAAGGAACTGCGGGTATTAACGCCGGAGGAGTTCGCCTTCTGGCAGACCTACGGATACGTCGTGGTGAAGCAGGCCATACCCGCCGAGTCCGCGGCCCGCCTGCTGGAGTTCACCTGGGACTTCCAGGGCCTGGACCCGTCCCGCCCCGAAACCTGGTACGACGACCGCGAGTTCCGGTCCGACCTGGACCGGGAGCTGCACGTCTACGGCTTCGTCGAGGCGTACCACCACCAGCTGATCTGGGACAGCCGGCAGACGCAGCGGGTCTACGACGCGTTCGCCGACGTCTGGGACTGCGACGAGCTGTGGGTCTCCCTGGACCGGCTCAACCTCAACCCGCCCAACATCAAGAACCGCGACCGCGGGCTGATCGCCCCCACCGAGCGGGGCTTCGACATCAACCTGCACTGGGACATCGACACCACGCTCGGCGTCCTGCCGCAGCGCGTGCAGGGCATCATCGCGCTCAACGACACCGAGGAGGAGCTCGGCGGCTTCCAGTGCTCGCCCGAGCTGTTCCGGCAGTTCGAGCGCTGGCGGGCGCTGCAGCCCGCCGACCGGGACCCCATCAGGCCGGCCGTCGACCGCGCCGAGTTCCCGGTGGTCCGCCCGCGGTTGGCGGCCGGTGACCTGCTGATCTGGAACGGCCTGCTGGCCCACGGCGTCGCGCCCAACACCTCCCAGGACGGCGTCCGGGCGGTCCAGTACCTGGCCATGATGCCGGCGCTGGAGTCGCACGCCGCGCTGCGCCGCTCCCGGATCGACTCCTGGCGCACCCTGAGCACCCCGGAGTGGAACGCGACCCTGGTGGGCGACGCGCACCGCCACGAGTCGCTGCGCTACGGGCCGGCCGCCCTGACCGGCCTGGGCGAGCGGCTGCTCGGGCTGACGTCGTGGCACGAGCAGGACGACGCGACGCCGAGCGGAGAGCGGACATGCGCCGAATCTGCCTGACGCTGCCGACCAACCGGGCGTGCGCCGCGACGATCGCGGCCGTGGGAGAGGAAGCGGCCTACGCCGCACGGCAGTTCGGCGTCGAGGTCCACCTGCTCGTCCTGGACTCCTGCGACGCACCGGAGTTCGCCGAACACGCTCGCGCCGTCCGCGAACTGCCCGCCGTGCCGGGCGTGGTGGCGCACCACCTCGGCGAGGCCGAGCAGTGGGAGTTCCTGCGCCGCGTGGTCGACCGGGCCGGGGTGACCAAGCCCGAGCTGGTGCTCGACCTGATGCTGCCGGCCGCCGTGTCGTACGGCGCCTGCACCAACCGGGCGTTCCTCATCGCCGCGGCCCTGGGCTGCGAGTCGGTGCACCGCAGGGACTCCGACAGCCGGTACCAGCAGGCCGGCGGCGAGCCGGTGTTCCCGATCCGGCACGAGCTGGCGTCGCTCGGCAGGCGGGCCGGCGACGCGGCCTCCGGGGTGGACGCGTCCGCGCTGGACCCGATGCACGCCGGCAAGCCGGTGGCCATGGTGGGCGCCTCCTTCATCGGCGAGATGTCGGTGGACATCGAGGAGATGCACCGGCTCGACCCGGACGTCTACCACGAGGTGGTCGGCCTGTGGGCACCGGCGGACTGGTCGGCGCGGCAGAAGCACGAGCTGGCCGTCGAGTCGTTCCGCGGCGCCGGCACCGAGCCGTTCACCCGCGACCACGCGCTGCTGGGCCCTGTCGACCCGATGCGCGTCGACATGTGCAACATCGCCTTCCACCAGGTGCACGAGGACGTGCCGCTGCCGCCGGCGACCGACACCATCGGCAGCGA
>WRCZ01000537.1 GCA_009783685.1 Actinomycetes bacterium | reverse complement strand
GGAGCTCGAGGGTGACGAGGCGACCGGCGCGTCGGCCGTCAAGCTCGCGCTGGAGGCCCCGCTGAAGCAGATCGCCGTCAACGCCGGCCTCGAGGGCGGCGTCGTGGTGGAGAAGGTCCGCAACCTGACCCCGGGTCACGGCCTGAACGCCGCGACCGGCGAGTACGTGGACCTCGTGGCCGAGGGCATCATCGACCCGGCCAAGGTCACCCGCTCCGCCCTGCAGAACGCGGCGTCGATCGCTGCGCTCTTCCTCACGACCGAGGCCGTCATCGCCGACAAGCCGGAGAAGGCTGCGCCGGCTGCTCCGGGTGGCATGCCCGGCGGGGACATGGACTTCTAGTCCTCCCGACGGGTCACCTCACCACGGCGCCCTCCTCCCACCCGGGAGGAGGGCGCCTCCGTCCGCCCCCAGCCCCCACGAGCCGTCCGACGGCAGCGCTGCCCACGGGGCAGGACGTGCCCCGTCAGGGGCGCGAGGAACTGCGCGCTCAGCCCGGCTGCGGGCCGCAGGTCGTCACCGCCCCGAAGGGGCAGATCGGTCCGTCCCGGACCACCGGGCCGGTGGTGGGCTGGTCGCGCAGTTCCCCGCGCCCCTGATGGTTACCCTTCGCCCGTCAAGGGCTCAACGCCCCCCGCGGAGGGCGAACCCCAGCCCGTCCAGGGCTGAACGCCGCCCGGGGAGGGGAAAGCGGCCGCCCGCCGTGGGCGAACCCCCGCCCGGGAAGGGCGAAACGCCCCCCGCGGAGGGCGAACCCCCAGCCCGTGAAGGGCTGAACGCCGCCCGCGGAGGGCGAACCCCTGCCCGGGAAGGGGCTAGTGGGGGTGGGCGGCGGCGTCGATAGCGGTTCGAAGGTGGCCCTTCGAATCAGCGAGCAACCGCGCAGCGGTAGAAGCATCGACCTGAGCCAGCAACGTCAGAATCGCCGGCTTGACCTCGCCGTCGGTGGCGGTGAGCGCCGCCTCGATGGCGGCGTCCCCGGCCCCGGTGGCCAGGGCCACGATCCGGCGCGACCGCGCCCTCAGCTTCTCGTTGGACGCCCGCACGTCCACCATCAGGTTCCCGTAGGTCTTCCCGAGCCGGATCATCGTGATCGTCGACAGCATGTTGAGCACGAGCTTCTGCGCCGTCCCGGACTTCAGCCGGGTCGACCCGGACACCAGCTCGGGCCCGACCACCACCTCGATCCCGTGGTCGGCGGCGGCGGCCAGCTGCGAGCCGGCGTTGCACGACAGCCCGACGGTGAGCGCCCCGACCTTCCGCGCGTACTCCACCGCGCCCACCGCGTACGGGGTGCGGCCCGACGCGGAGATGCCCACCACGGCGTCCGCCTCGGTCAGCCGCAGCGCGGACAGGTCGGCCGCGGCCAGCTCCCGGCTGTCCTCGGCGCCCTCGACCGAGGTGACCATCGCGTCCGGGCCGCCGGCGATCAGTCCCACGACCTCCCTCCCGGGCGTGGTGTTGAAGGTCGGCGGGCACTCGCTGGCGTCGAGCACCCCGAGCCGCCCCGCGGTGCCCGCACCGGCGTAGACCAGGCGGCCGCCGCGCGCCATCCGCTCCGCGATCCCGTCGATCGCCGCGGCGATCGACGGCAGCTGCCCCGCCACGGCGGCCGGAACGGTGGCGTCCTCACCGTTCATGATCCGGGTGATCTCCAGCGTCGGCATGCGGTCGATCTCGGCGAGTTCGGGCCGGAACGCCTCGGTGGTCAGCGTCTCCAACTCGCGGCGCAACTCGGTGTACTGGTGGGTCATATGCGGCTCGTTCATCCTTCTCGCATGGAGTGAGGTGCGGTGGGGGGACGGCGGTCGCGAGCAGCGCCGCCTGCGGCGGTCAGGCGCGGTGGGCCCGCGGACTGTGCCGGTGCGCCAGCGCTTCGTACGACGCGGACAGGGCGGGCGCCGCGTCCTCGTACGTGCGCTGCGCGACACCTATGAACAGGCAGTCCACGACCAGCAGTTGGCTCGTCCTGCTGGACATGGCGGCCGGCCGCAGCTCGCTCTCGCGCGAGCTGGAGGTGGTGAGCACCAGATCGGCGTACTGCGTGACCGGCCCGTCGGCGCGGCCGGAGATGGCGATGGTGGTCGCCCCGCGGTCGAAGGCGGCGCGCAGCGGCTCGATGACGTCGTGCGTGCCGCCGGAGTGCGTGATGGCCAACGCCACGTCGCCGGGCCGCAGTTGGACGGCGTTGGTGACGGCCAGGTGCGGGTCGGCGTGGGCGTGCGCGATCATCCCGATCCGCAGCAGCTTCTGCGCCAGGTCCTGGGCGACCAGTCCGGACGCGGCGATCCCGTAGATGTCGATGCGCCGGGCCGCGGCCAGCGCGTTGACCGCCGCCTCCAGCTGCGCGGTGTCCAGTTGCGCCGCGGTGTCGGCGAGGGTCTGCTGCTCCTCCAGGGCGAGCTTGGTGACGACGTCCCCGAGGGGGTCGTCGACGGCGATGTCGGCGGTGACGGCGGGCGGCGCGCCGGTGGCCTGCTGGGCGGCGAGCGCGGCCAGCGCGAGCCGCAGGTCGCGGTACCCGGGATAGCCCAGCAGCCGGGCGGTGCGCACCACCGTGGCCTCGCTGGTGCCGGTGCGCACCGCGAGGGCGGTGACGGTGAGGTGGGAACAGCCGGCCGGGTCTCCCGCGACGGCCTCGGCGACCCGCTGCATCGAGCGGGTCATCGAGGGGGCGAGGGTACGGACCTTGGCGGCGAGGGCCCCCGGATCGGGGGGCGCGACAGGCAGTGCGGGCGCGCCGGGCACGCCGCGGAGGGCGCGGACGCTCGGGGAGAAAGTTTCCTTCACGCTATAGGTCACCTTGTGAAAGGTATTTTCAGGCAGTGGGCAGCGTCAAGACCACGTCGGGCGACACCTCGCCGGGCCTTCGCGGCAGGGGACAATGGGGGCATGGCACCCGCTCATCACCCCGCCGGCGACCCCGGCGATCCCGGCGACCACGACGCCGGCCCCGCCGCCCTGGAAGCGGTGATGCACGGCGCGCGGGCCCGGGTCCTCGCCGACCTCACCGCCCGTGACGTCGCCGACGCCGGCATCGTCTCACTGCTGGAGGAGGCGGTGAGCAAGCGGCGGTGGTGGCTGCAACAGTGGCCGGACGGCGCGGAGTTCGTGCCGGGCCTGCTCGCCCAGGACGTCCAGGACGCGCTGCTGGAGACGCACGGCCGCTGGCCGCTGTGCCCGGTGTGCGACGAGCCGCACGCGCTGGCCGTCGAGCCCGAACTCGGCGCGGACCCGCACTGGGTGTGCGAGGCCCGCGGCGAGGTGGTCGCCCCGGTGGGCTCGCTCGGGGCGGCCTGAGGTGGCGGTGTACATCGACCCGCCGACGTGGCCCGGGCACGGCCGCTACTGGTCGCACCTGGTCAGCGACGAGTCCTTCGCCGAACTCCACGCCTTCGCCGAGCGGTTGGGCGCCCCGGCACGCGCCTTCGACCGCGACCACTACGACATCCCGGCGACCCGGTACGGCGACGCCGTCGGGCTCGGCGCCATCCAGGTCGGCAGCCGGGAGATCGTCTCCCGCCTCACCGCCGCGGGCCTGCGCCGCCGCAAACGCCACCAGCCCGGCTAGCGCGCCCGCCGGGCCGGGCAACGCCGGTCAGGCCTCCAGCAGTTCCAGCTCCGTCGTGAGGTTGCGGCGGGCCACCGCCTCCCACTGCTCGTACGCGTAGGGCGTGCGGAACAGCCGCGGGAGCTCCAGCAGGCGCCGCAGGATGTCGGCGCGGCCGGCGCGGAACAGGTCGTCCGGCACGAAGGCGTACTCCTCGCGCACCGCCGCCGCGTACGCCGCGTAGGCCGCCGGATCCCCGGCCAGCACCGCCAGGTCCGCGTCGCACAGCACCTCGCCGTCGCGGTCGTCGGGAGCCGGGTCGTGCGTCACCGTCAGCCGCACCAGCCGCGCCACCTCCGCGATCCGCGCCTCGTCCACGCCCGCCTCGCGCAGCGCCCGTTCGGCCAGATGGGCGCTGCGCTCCTCGTTCTCGCTGCGGTCCGGCCGGTACACCGCGTCGTGGAACCAGGCGGCGAGCGCCACCGTGTCGGGGTCGTGCGCGTACGCGGTCAGCTCCGTGGCCCGGGCCAGCACCGCCACCAGATGGTCGATCGTGTGATAGCGCCGCTGCGGCTCCGCCCAGCGTTCGAGCAGCTCACGCCCGTAGGG
>WRCZ01000536.1 GCA_009783685.1 Actinomycetes bacterium | reverse complement strand
AGGCCAGCCACGCCGGGCGGAGCCCTGGGAACCCGCGCCCCCGACGGGATGACCCGCCACCGTCAAGGCCCGCCACCGCCGTAGCGCCCCAACGGGGCAGCCCGATCCGATCCAGACCACCGAACCGGTGGGAGGCCAGCCACGCCGGGCGGAGCCCTGGGAACCCGCGCCCCCGACGGGATGACCCGCCACCGTCAAGGCCCGCCACCGCCGCGGCGCCCCGACAGGGCAGCCCCGTCCGATCCGGACCACCAGGCGGGTGGACCGGCCGCGCCGGGCAGAGCTCCGGGAGACCCCGCGCCCCTGAGTCGGTGCCCGGCGCCCTCGGGTGCGCCACCGCCGTGGCCAAGCGCGGCCCGCAGGGCCTCGGCGGGCTGGGCGCGGTTCGGGGAGGGCGGGACGTCGTGCGGTGGGCGGTGCTACTTGGCGCGCAGGTACGCGGAGGTGGCGACCCGGCCGATCAGCTCGAAGCGGCTGCCGCCGGCGGCCAGGTGCTGGTCGGCCGCCTCCTGGACGCCCAGCCAGTTCTTGTCGCCGTAGTCGTCGAGCACGACCACGCCGCCCGGCGCGGCGATCTTCTCGGCCCACTCCAGGTCGGCGGCGACGCCCTCCGCGGAGTGGTCGCCGTCGATCACGATGACGCCGTATTGCCGGTCGGAGACGGCCGCGCGCACGTCCTCGTCGCCGGACAGGCCCTGCTGCACCCGGGCCTCCTCGCCGGCCCGGCCGCCGAGCGCCAGGTTGGCGCGGACCACGTCCATGCGGACCGGGGTGCCGGTGGGGTCGCCGCCCATCGTCGCGCCGGGCTGCAGCTGGCTGCCGGCCAGCGGGTCGACGATGGTCAGCCGCGGTTCCATGCCCGCGCGGTGCAGCATCCGCATCAGCGTGGCGGCGAACAGCCCGTGCAGGGTGCCGATCTCCAGCACCTCCGGGTTGGGCGGGTCGAGCAGCGGGATGGTGGCGAGCTTGCCGCAGACGTTCGCGGTCGACCCGGCCAGCCGGCCGACCGCCAGCGCCTCCAGGGCCACCACGTTGCGGAAGGCGATGGTGACGTTGCGCCGGGCGAACGCGGCGTCCTGGCCGGAGACCTCGGCGACCTGGGCCACCAGCTTGTCGATGTCGGCGGGCGTCGGGACGCGGTGGCCGCTGCGGCCGGTCCGGTCGAACAGCAGCCCTACCGCGTACTGCCGTCCGCGCAGGTCCGCCACCTCGCGGCGCAGCGCCTCGAGTTCACCGCGCAGCGCCTCGCGGTCGCGCCTGGCGGAGTCCCGCTCGGCGCGGGCCGCCGAGTCGACGTCGCGGCGCAGCCGCGACACCGGCCGCTGGACGCGCGCGTCGACCAGGTCTGCGGCCGGGCGCAGGATGCGCCGGGCCAGGGGGTTCTTGAGAAGGGAGGACATGCCGCGGAACCTACGCCCGCCGCCACCATCCCCGGACGAGCTGCAGATGCCGGAATCGTGAACTCCTCGGGGGCATCGGATGGACATCCTGTGCACACGCGGACCCGCCTCGGTCACGGGCGCCCCGAGGAGTCGGCAAAGATGGTCCCATGGCGCACCATGACCCCGCCGCGGGCCTCACCGCGAGTCACGCCCCGGCGCAGTTCCCCTCCGACGACGGCCCGGTGGTGCTGGACCGCCGCGACGGACCCCACGGGGAGGTGGTGCTGCGCCGACACGCCGGGCGCTACGAGATCATCGCCAACGGCTGCTTCCTGATGGACACCTCCGACGGCCGCTCGGAGCGGCTGCTGGTCGACGCGGCCCTGGACGCGCTGGACGCGCCCGGCGGCCCGCGCACCGGGCTGCGGCTGCTGATCGGCGGGCTCGGCGTCGGGTTCTCGCTGGCCAGGGCGGCGGCCGAGCCGCGCTGGGGCGAGATCGCCGTGGTGGAGCGGGAGGAGGCGGTGATCGACTGGCACCGCTCGGGACCGCTTGACGCGTACTCCGCACACGCGCTGGACGACCCCCGGGTGCGGGTCGTCGAGGCCGATCTGGTGGGCTATGTACGGGACGCGGAGATCCGTTTTGACGCCCTCTGTCTGGACATCGACAACGGACCCGACTGGACAGTAACCGAGAACAACGGCACTCTCTACAGTCCCAGCGGCCTTGTCGCATGCCGGGAGCGGCTCGAACCGGCCGGCGTGCTCGCCGTCTGGTCCGCGCAGCCTTCGGCCGGCTTCGAGGCAGCGCTGCGGGAAGCGGGGTTCACCGACGTGCGCACGCTTGAGGTGCCCGTCGCCCGCGGTGTGCCCGACATGGTGCACATAGGCGTCAAGGCGTGAAGGCGTCATAGTCAACGCTTCGACCCGCCCCGTACGCTGCCCAGGGATCTCCCAGGTGGGCCGCGCTCGCTGATCCGTCCCGGGTCACCGGTGGGATCCGACAACTGAGACGACCTTGTGGGGCGGAAGTGGACAGCACGCAGACGGCCGGCGCTCAGCGCCGAGTGCTGGTCGTGGAGGACGACCAGACGATAACGCAGGCGATCGCCGCCAGGCTCCAGGCAGAGGGATTCCAGGTGAGGACCGCCGGCGACGGCCCCTCTGCGGTGGACACCGCCCACGCCTGGCAGCCGGACCTGCTGGTCCTCGACGTGATGCTGCCCGGGTACGACGGCCTGGAGGTCTGCCGCCGGGTGCAGGCGGACCGGCCGGTGCCGGTGCTCATGCTCACCGCCCGCGACGACGAGACCGACATGCTGGTGGGCCTGGGCGTCGGCGCCGACGACTACATGACCAAGCCGTTCTCCATGCGGGAGCTGGCCGCCCGGGTGCACGTGCTGCTGCGCCGGGTGGAGCGGGCGGCGGTCGCCGCGTCCAGCTCGCGCGGCGCCAGCATCCAGCTCGGCGACCTGGAGATCGACCACGCCCAGCGTCGGGTGCGGGTGCGCGGCTCCGACGTGCACCTGACGCCGACCGAGTTCGAGCTGCTGGTGTGCCTGGCCCAGCAGCCCCGCGCGGTGCTCTCCCGCGAGCAGCTGCTGGCCGAGGTGTGGGACTGGGCCGACGCGTCCGGCACCCGGACCGTCGACAGCCACGTCAAGGCGCTGCGGCGCAAGATCGGCGCCGAGCGGATCCGCACCGTGCACGGCGTCGGCTACGCGCTGGAGAGCCCCGCGCCGTGATCGCCGCGGGGAGCGAGGCGCCGGCGAGCCGCGGCGCCCGATCGGGACGCTGGCTGCGCCGGCAGCGGCGGCGGCTGTGGGCCGCGCTGCGCCCCTGGGACCCGTTCCGCTCGATCAAGGCCGCGCTGCAGGGCCTGGTGCTGCTGTCCGTGGGCATCACCACACTGCTGGTGATCGTCGCCATCCACTCGGCGACCGAGATCCGCGTGATCACCATCTTCTCGATCATCGCCTGCCTGCTGATCACCCAGATCATGGCCACCGGGCTGACCGCGCCGCTGCGCGAGATGACCGCGGTCGCGCGCGCCATGGTGGCCGGCGACTACAGCCGCCGGGTGACCCGGGTGCGCCGGGACGAGGTCGGCGAGCTGGCCGGCACTTTCAACCAGATGGCCGCCGACCTGGCCGCGGCCGACCGGCACCGCAAGGAACTCGTGGCGAATGTCTCACACGAGCTGAAGACGCCGATCGCGGCGCTGCGCGCGGTGCTGGAGAACGTGGTGGACGGGGTGTCCGCCGCGGACCCGGAGACCATGCGGCTGGCGCTCCAGCAGACCGAGCGGCTGGGGAAGCTGGTCAGCCAGCTGCTGGACCTGTCGCGGCTGGACAGCGGGGCCGTGCGGCTGGACGCCAAGCGGTTCGAGGTGTGGCCGTACCTGTCGGCGGTGCTGAAGACCGCGAGCCTGGGCATGGAGAGCTCCAAGGCCACCGGGTCGCGTTCCCGGCCGCGCGCCGACGTGCACCTGCACCTGGACGTGTCACCGCCGGAGCTGGTCGCCTACGCCGACGGCGAGCGGCTGCACCAGGTGGTGGCGAACCTGGTGGACAACGCGGTCAAGCACAGCCCGCCCGGCGGCCGGGTCACGGTCAGGGCCCGCAGCGGGCCGCTGCCCGGCAGCCTGGACCTGGACGTGCGCGACGAGGGCCCCGGCATCCCGGAGGCCGACCGGAGCCGGGTCTTCGAGCGCTTCCACCGCGGCTCGCACCCCGGCGGCGACGGCGGCACCGGACTGGGCCTGGCGATCGCCCGCT
>WRCZ01000535.1 GCA_009783685.1 Actinomycetes bacterium | reverse complement strand
GTCGTCGGCGTAGTACGCGGGCTGCCCGTACCAGCCGTGCACGTAGACCGCCGCGGTGGTCTGGCTCGCGCCCGTGGTGAACGACACGCTCAGCGGCGCGTAGGCGCCACCGGTGCCGGCCGTCCAGGTGCTGGTGCCGCCGTCCACGCCGATGTAGACGTAGGAGCCGTTGACCTGGGCGGACAGGGTGTACGTGGTGTTGGGCTGGACGCTGACGGTCTGCTTGCACTGGCCGGTGGCGCTCGACGAGGGCGCGCCCTGGAGCGCGTAACTGCCGGAGTGGGCGTGGCCGGTGACCGCCGCGGATCCCGCGTCGCAGGTCCAGCCGGACAGGTCGCCGGACTCGAACCCGCCGTTGGCCAGGAACTCACCGGCACTGGCGGTCGGTGCGAGGGCGACGAGGCCGCCGATCGCGACGGCGCCCGCGAGGGCTGCCGTCGCCGCGACGACCGATCGTCTGCGCAGGGCGGAGGTGAGCATGGGGGGATGCTCCTTCGGGAGGAGGGCGCATGAGCATGTCACCGCGCAGCAAACAGGTCCAGACCAATCGTGTCAATGGTCCGGACCAACACGGCTGCTCCCGTGTCGCGGCACGCCGCCCTCGCGGGCCGTTCACGGCCCTGCCCGGCGCGGCCCGGTCCCGCGCGCTGTCCGGTCCCGCCGCCGCGGGGTCTCAGGAGCGCTTGCTCCAGGGCCACTTGGGCCCCGGCGGCGGCTTGCCCTCCGGGTCGTAGACGAAGATCCAGCGGGTGCGGTGGGTGCCGCGGACGCCCGCCTGGCGGTGGTAGACGTAGGTCGTCTCGCCGACGGGCACCTTGTACACCTTCGGCGGCTGGCCCGTCATCCCCACCAGCACCTCCAGGGCGCGCCCGTCCAGCGGGCCGCCCAGGAACTCGGTCTCCTCGTGTCGCACGGGCCCACTGTGCCACGGGCCGGGCAGATACGCTGCGCGCATGAGCAGCGAGGCGCCGGCGTACCGGAGGATGAGCGTCGAGGCGCGCCGCAAGCAGCTTCTCGCCGCGGCCGTGGACCTCTTCGGGCACCGCAGTCCTGAGGACGTGTCGGTGGACGACGTGGCGGCCGCCGCCGGCGTCTCCCGCCCGCTGGTCTACCGCTACTTCCCGGGCGGCAAGCAGCAGTTGTACGAGGCCGCGGTGCACGGCGCGGCGCAGGAGCTGATCGGCCGGTTCGCGGTGCCCAGCGAGGGCCCGCCGACCCAGCGGCTGGCGAACGCCCTGGACAGCTACCTGGCGTACGTCGACGAGCACGACGCGGCGTACGGCGCGCTGCTGCGCGGCGGCAGCGTGGCCGAGACCAGCCGCACGGACGCGATCGTGGACGACGTGCGCCGCAAGGCCGCCGAGCAGGTGCTGCACCACCTCGGGGTGACCTCGGCGGGGCCGCGGCTGGCGATGATGGTCAGGTCGTGGATCGCCTCGGTGGAGGCGGTCTCGCTGATCTGGCTGGACGAGGGCAAGCAGCCGCCGGTGGCCGAGCTGCGGGACTGGCTGGTGGACCAGTTCACCGGGGTGCTGCTGGTCACCGCGGCCGGCGACCCGGAGGCCGCGGAAGCGGCCGCCCGCGCACTGGAGTTGGAGACGGCGGACAGCCCGGCGGGGGTGCTGCTGCGGCGGCTGGCCCCGCTGGCGCCCGCGGTCAGCGCGCTCGTGGAGTGACCGGCCGCCGCGTGACCGGCCGCCGCCTGGCCGCCCGCCGTGGGGCCGGCTGCCGTGCGGCCGCCCGTCGCGTGGCTCCCTCCCGCGCGGCCGCACTCGCCGGGCGCCGGCGGGACCCGGCGCGGCGCCGCGTCAGCCCGGCGGCCCCGGCGCCGCGGTCGGCCCGGCAGCCCCGGCGCCGCGTCACCCCGGCAGCCCAGGCGCCGCGTCGGCCCGGCAGCCCCGGCGCCGCGTCACCCCGGGCACCGCGTCACCTCGGCAGTCCCGACGCCGCGTCACCTCGACAGTCCCGGCGCCGCGGTCAGCCCAGCAGTCCCGACGCCTTCCACAGCCGTCGGCTGGGCCCGCGGAACATCCCGATCTCCTCGAAGAAGTCCATCAGGCGCTTGGCCGACTGCCGCATCACGTCCTGCCGGTGCGGGCTGGTGCGGGCCGCCTCCGCCGCCTGCCGCGGGTCGAGCCCGACCGCCGCGTAGACCTGCGGGCTGATCAGCGACCGGGCGATGACCCGCGCGGCCTGCCCGCCCGAGGTCCGGGTGAACGCGACCTCCCAGCGCGGCGCGACGGCCATCTGGCGGCGCAACTCCTCGCGCGCGTAGCGGATGTGCCGGGCCTCCTCGACCACGTGGATGCGGGTCACGCCGCGCACGAACGGCTGGATCCGCTCGTCCGGGAAGGTCAGCCGCTGCATCCAGTCGAGGATCTCCTCGGCCAGCAGGGTGCCGGTGAACGAACCCGGCGTGGTGGAGATGGTCTTGATGGCCCGGCCCAGGGCGTGGTCCAGGCGGGACGGCCGGTACGTCGGGGTGCCCATCTTCGTCACCGCGCGGGCGAACATCTTGCTGTGCCGGCACTCGTCGGCGATCTCGGTGAGCGCGTACCGCACGTGCGCCGAGGTCGGCTCCAGGTCGTAGGTGTGCCGCAGCAGCAGCTGCATCAGGATCGTCTCGAACCAGACGCCGACCGAACACAGCGACGCGGCCTCGTGCTTGCTCAGCTCGATCTGCTGCTCCGGCGACATCGTCTTCCACAGCGGCGTGTCGTAGAGCGAGACCAGCTCCGGCGGCCAGAACCAGCGGCCCTCCTCGAAGGGCGCCTCCCAGTCCAGCTCGGTGTCGGGGTCGAAGGAGTGCTTCGCGGAGGCGGCGAGCAGCCGCTCCGCGGTCCTCTCGCGGTCGATGAGCGTGGCGTCCATGGGTGAACATGCCTCCGGTGCATGAGGGTTACCGTCGGTACCAGTCTTATGAGACTCTGTGTCAACAAGGCCGTCAACCCCTCGTGCAGCAAGTGATGGGAGCCGCCCATGTCGACCGAAGGCCTCTACACGCAGCCGCCCGCCGAGTGGAGCTGGCAGGTGCCGGCGCACGGCTCGGCCCGCTTCTCCTGGGAGTACGACGACGGGCGCGAGCGGCTGCTCGCCCTGTACCAGAAGGGCAAGGACAAGCAGTGGGACGCGGTCCGGCGCATCGACTGGGACCTGGAGGTCGACCCCTCCGACCCGCTGGGCACCCCCGACGAGGCCATGACGCTCTACGGCACCCGCTACTGGGACGCGATGACCGAGAAGGACCGGGGGCTGCTGCGCCAGCACTACACCGCCTGGCAGTTCAGCCAGTTCCTGCACGGCGAGCAGGGCGCGATGGTGTGCGCGGCGCGGATCGTGGAGTCGGCACCGGACCTGGACGCGAAGTTCTACTCGGCGACCCAGACCATGGACGAGGCCCGGCACGCCGAGGTCTACGGCCGCTTCCTCCAGGAGAAGGTCGGGATGCTCTACCCGATCAACGACAACCTGCAGAGCCTGCTCGGCGACACCCTGCGCGACTCCCGCTGGGACATGCCCTACCTCGGGATGCAGGTGCTCATCGAGGGGCTGGCGCTGGCCGCGTTCGGCATGATCCGCGACACCACCACCAAGCCGTTGCCCAAGCAGATCCTCGCCTACGTGATGCAGGACGAGGCCCGGCACGTCGCGTTCGGCCGGATGGCGCTGCGCGACCACTACCGGCAGCTGACCGACGCCGAGCTGCGCGAGCGCGAGGAGTTCGTGATCGAGGGCTGCTACCTGATGCGCGACCGGCTGCGCGGGGTGGAGGTGCTGGAGAACTTCGGCATCCCGGCCGGCGAGGCGGCCGAGCTGACCGAGAAGTCGGAGTTCCTGCACCTGTTCAGGAAGCTGCTGTTCAGCCGGATCGTGCCGTGCGTGAAGGACATCGGGCTGTGGGGCCCGCGGCTGCAGAAGGCCTATCTGGACATGGGCGTCTTCGACCTCGGCGACTCCAACCTCGACCTGCTGATGGCCCAGGACGAGGAGGTCGCCGAGCAGCTGGACGCCGAGCGCTTCGCCGCCGAGGAGGCCGCGCGGGTCGCCGAGGTGACGGACGCGATCGCCGAGGGCGCGGCCGGGGCCTGACCAGGGGTGCGACCCCGGGCGGGTGGGTGAGGCGCGGCGCCGTCCGGGGCGGGCGCACGGGGTGAACCGCGCATTC
>WRCZ01000534.1 GCA_009783685.1 Actinomycetes bacterium | reverse complement strand
CTTGTAACCGATGTCGAGCAGGACCTCGTCCCGGTCGACCTTCACGATGACGCCGTCGACGATGTCGCCGTCGTTGAAGTACTTGATCGTCTCGTCGATCGCGGCGAGGAAGGCTTCCTCGTTGCCGATGTCGTTGACCGCCACCTGCGGGGTGGTACGAGGGGACTCGGTGCTGCTCGTCATTAGGGAAAGGACTCCGGTACGGACAGTAAGTCGTAGGTACTGCTACGCCGGGAGCCTCTTTCGCCCTACCACTCCTTGCGGGCCGGTCGTGGGACCGGGAGCCGCGAGGCCCACCGATGCGACGGGGATCCGAAGGATCTGCAGCAGAGTCGAGCGCGGCCTGCTCCGTCTGAGGCGCGCAGGCTGCCAGCGCAACTTGTAGCATACGGGGGCAGCCGGGCAGGGTCAATGCACGAAGAACGCACCACGCGCATAACGGACCTAACCGGAGCAACTCGCCACCCCGCAGGTCTCCCCAGAGAGTACGACGACTGCCGCGATGATCCAAGGACCCGAACCCGAAGCTACCCGTCGTATTGCCGGTACCACCGAGAGCAGCCGGGCCAGTCGCCGCTGGTGGGACCGGAACGCGGACGAGTACCAGCTGGAGCACGGCGCGTTCCTGCGGGACGACGGCTTCGTCTGGGGACCCGAGGGACTGGACGAGGCGGACGCCGCGCTGCTGGGCCCGGCCGCCGAGCTGAAGGACCGGGCGGTGCTGGAGGTCGGCGCGGGCGCGGCCCAGTGCTCGCGGTGGCTGGCCGCGCAGGGCGCCCGGCCGGTCGCTTTGGACCTCTCGTACCGCCAGCTCCAGCACGCGCGACGCATTGATATGGGGGCGGAGACCGAAGGAGCCGGCGGGGCGGTCGGGGCCGACAGGGCGGACGGGGCCGTCGGCACCGCGGGTGCCGGCATCGCGGGCGCGGCGCCGGGCCGGGTGCCGCTGGTGCAGGCCGACGCGGGCCGGCTGCCGTTCGCCGACGCCTCCTTCGACCTGGCCTGCTCCGCCTACGGCGCGCTGCCGTTCGTGGCGGACACCGCGCGGGTGCACCGCGAGGTGCGGCGGGTGCTGCGGCCCGGCGGCCGCTGGGTCTTCTCGGTCACCCACCCGGTGCGCTGGGCGTTCCCCGACGAGCCGGGCCCCGAGGGCCTGACCGCGGCCTCCTCCTACTTCGACCGCACCCCTTATGTCGAGCAGGACGAGCGGGGCCTGGCGGTCTACGTCGAGCACCACCGCACGCTGGGCGACCGGGTCCGCGAGATCGCCGCGGCCGGGCTGCGGCTGGTGGACCTGGTCGAGCCGGAGTGGCCGCAGTGGAACGACCAGGAGTGGGGCGGCTGGTCGCCGCTGCGCGGACGGCTCCTGCCGGGCACCGCGATCTTCGTCTGCGTCGCGGAGTGACGGCGCGGATCCGCCCGGAGGGCCGCGCGCTGCCGGTCGCCTCGGTACTGCCCGAACTGCTGGCGGCGCTGCGGGCCGGCGGGTCCGCGGTGCTGGCCGCGCCGCCGGGCACCGGCAAGACGACGCTGGTGCCGCTGGTGCTGGCCGAGGAGTTCGGCGACGGCGGGCGGGTGCTGGTGGCCGAGCCGCGGCGGATGGCGGTACGGGCCGCGGCCCGGCGGATGGCGTGGCTGCTCGGCGAGCGGGTCGGCGAGACCGTGGGCTACACCGTCCGCGGCGAGCGGCGGGTGTCGTCGCGCACCGCGGTCGAGGTGGTCACCACCGGGGTGCTGCTGCAGCGGCTCCAGCGCGACCAGGAGCTGGCCGGGGTCGGCACCGTGATGCTCGACGAGTGCCACGAGCGGCACCTGGACGCGGACACCTCCATGGCGTTCCTGCTGGACGTGCGGGCGGTGCTGCGGCCCGGGCTGCGGCTGGTGGCGGCGTCGGCGACCACCGACACGGCGGCCTGGTCGCGGCTGCTGGGCGGCCCCGCGGTGGAGGCCGCGGGCGTGCTGCACCCGGTGGAGGTGCGGTGGGCGCCGCCGCCGCGGCCGGTGCGTCCCCCGCACGGCATGCGGGTGGACCCGGCGCTGCTGGAGCACGTGGCGGCCACCGTGCGGCGGGCGCTGGCCGAGCGCGACGGGGACGTGCTGTGCTTCCTGCCCGGCGTCGGCGAGATCGGCCGGGTGGCCGGGCTGCTGGGCGGCGGCCCGGCCGGGGTGGAGGTGCTGCAACTGCACGGACGGGCACCGGCCGAGGTCCAGGACGCGGCGCTGGCCCCCGGCGAGGGGCGCCGGGTGCTGCTGGCCACGTCGGTCGCCGAGTCGAGCCTGACCGTGCCGGGCGTGCGGGTGGTGGTCGACTCCGGGCTGGCCCGCGAGCCGCGCACCGACCACGCGCGGGGGCTCGGCGCGCTCACGACGGTACGGGCGTCGCGGGCCGCCGCCGAGCAGCGCGCGGGACGCGCGGGCCGCGAGGCGCCCGGCACCGTCTACCGGTGCTGGGCCGAGGCGGAGCACCCCCGGCTGGCGGCGCGCCCGGCGCCCGAGATCGCGCTGGCCGACCTGACGGCGTTCGCCCTGCAGGCCGCGTGCTGGGGCGACCCGGACGCCGCGGCCCTGGCCCTGCTCGACCCGCCACCCGCGGGCGCCCTGGCCGCCGCGCGTGCGGCCCTGCGCGACCTGGCCGCGGTCGACGCGGACGGCCGGGCCACCGAGCGCGGCCGCGCGCTGGCCCTGCTCGGCCTGCACCCCCGGCTGGCCCGGGCCCTCCTCGACGCGGCCCCGCTCGTCGGGCCGGAGCGCGCCGCGGCGATCACCGCGCTGCTCTCCGAGGAGGTGCCCTCCTCCTACGGCACCGACCTGGCCGGCGCCTGGCGCACCGCCCGCCGCGGCGGCGACGCGTTCGGCGCCCGCTGGAACGCCGAGTCCCGCCGGCTGCGCGCCGCGCTGACCTCCGCCGGTGCTCCCGCGCCGCGGGCCGGCGGGCGGCAGTGGGGCGACGAGGCGGCGGCCGGGCTGGTGGCGGCCCTGGCGTTCCCGGAACGGGTGGCGCGGCGCCGCCCCGGCGGCGGGTACCTGATGGCCGGCGGGACGGCCGCGGAGGCGGGCCCCGGGCTGGGCGAGGCGGAATGGGTGGCCGTCGCGGTCGCCGACCGGGGCGCGGGCACGGCGGCGGCCCGGGTGCGGCTGGCGGCCGTGATCGACGAGGAGACCGCGCGCCTGGCGGCGGGCGGGCTGCTGGAGGCGTACGAGGAGGTGCGCTGGAGCGGCGGCGACGTCGTCGCCCGGCGCGTGACACGGCTGGGCGCCGTGGAGTTGAGCGCGGCGCCGCTGACCGCGCCGGACCCCGCCGCGGTGCGTGCCGCGCTGCTGGCCGGCCTGCGGGCCGAGGGCACGGAGCTGCTGCGCTGGTCGCGGGAGGCCCGCGAGACGCGGCAGCGCATCGCGTTCCTGCACCGGGTGCTGGGCGAGCCGTGGCCGGACGTCTCCGAGGCGGCGCTGCTGGAGCGCGCCGAGGAGTGGCTGGGCCCCGAACTGGCCCGCGCCCGGCGCCGCGCAGACCTGGCCAGGATCGAGGCGGGCGCGGCGCTGCCGCGGCTGCTGCCGTGGGCGACCGGGGAGGCGGCGCGGTTCGCCGAGCTGGCCCCGGAGCGGCTGGAGGTGCCCAGCGGATCCCGGGTCCGCGTCGACTACAGCGGCGAGCAGCCCGTCCTGGCCGTGAAGCTCCAGGAGTTGTTCGGGCTGCGGGACACCCCGCGGGTCGCCGTCCCGCCGGGCGCGGGCCCGGAGCAGGGCGTGCCGGTACTGGTGCACCTGCTGTCACCCGCGGGCCGCCCCGCCGCGGTCACCGCGGACCTGGCGTCGTTCTGGCGCGAGGGCTACCGCGCGGTCCGCGCCGAGCTGCGCGGCCGCTACCCCCGCCACCCGTGGCCCGAGGACCCCTCGACCGCCTCCCCGACCCGCCGCACCAACCCCCGCAAGAACTAGGCCCCACCACCCGCCTGCGCGAGAAGCTCGTCGCGGGCCCCAACGGCCCCGACCAGCAAGGGAGTTGCCCGCAACGGCCGCGGGCGCGGCGACGCCGGACCAGCACCCCGGCGACGCCCAGGCGGACCACCCCAGGGCCTGCCCGGCCGGGGTCAGGTCACGGGCCTCGGCTGCTTCGTTCGGCCGCGGGGGTATGCCGTGGGGCGGTGGTCGCCGTAGGCGGGAGGGAGT
>WRCZ01000533.1 GCA_009783685.1 Actinomycetes bacterium | reverse complement strand
GCCCTGGGCCAGAACCCGGCCTGCCCGGCCTCGGGTCGGCGCGACGCGGCGGGTTCGGGGCGGTTGCGGGGGTGCCGTGCGTCCCGGTGGGGGCGGGGGTGGGGCAGACTGCGGGGCGTGGACGGGATGATCGTGGTGGCAGGGGTGGCGTTCGGCGCCTGGGTGTGGCTGCTCGCCGGGCAGGGCGGGTTCTGGCGGACGGACGTGCGGCTGCCGCGCACCGGCAGGGAGCCGCAGGAGTGGCCCGACGTGGCCGTGGTCGTACCCGCCAGGGACGAGGCCGACGTGCTGCCGATGAGCCTGCCCTCGCTGCTCGCGCAGGAGTATCCGGGGAAGGCCACGGTCTTCCTCGTGGACGACGGCAGCTCCGACGGCACCGGTGACGTCGCCCGCGCGCTCCACGCGGCCCGCGGCGGGCTGCCGTTGACCGTGACCTCGCCGGGCGAACCGCCCGCGGGCTGGACCGGCAAGCTCTGGGCGGTGCGCCACGGCATCGCCCAGGCGCGCGAGCAGACCGGCGCAGAGTTCCTGCTGCTCACCGACGCCGACATCGCGCACCGGCCGGACAGCCTGCGCGCGTTGGTGGCCGCGGCGACCACCGCCGACCTCGACATGGTGTCCCAGATGGCCCGGCTGCGGGTCACCACCGGCTGGGAGCGCCTGATCGTGCCGGCCTTCGTGTACTTCTTCGCCCAGCTCTACCCGTTCCGCTGGGTGAACCGCGCCGGTTCCCGTACCGCCGCCGCGGCCGGCGGCTGCGTGCTGCTGCGGTCCTCGACCGCGGCCGCCGCCGGCGTGCCGGACGTGATCCGCCAGTCGGTGATCGACGACGTGGCGCTGTCCCGCGCCGTGAAGCGCTCCGGCGGCCGGATCTGGCTGGGGCTGGCGGAGAAGGTGGACAGCGTCCGCCCGTACCCGGGGCTCGGCGAGCTGTGGCGGATGGTCTCGCGCAGCGCCTACGCCCAACTGCGGCACAATCCGGCGGTGCTGGCCGGCACCGTGCTCGGGCTCGCGTTGATCTACCTGGTGCCGCCGGCCGCCGCGATCGGCGGCGCGCTGGCCGGTGCCTGGCCGCTCGCGGCGCTGGGCCTGGCCGCGTGGGCGGTGATGACCGGCACCTACCTGCCGATGCTGCGCTACTACCGCCAACCGCTGTGGCTGGCACCGCTGTTGCCGTACACCGCCGCCCTGTACCTGCTGATGACGGTGGACTCGGCGGTGCAGCACTACCGCGGGCGCGGCGCGGCCTGGAAGGGCCGCACCTACGCCCGCCCGGACGCCCGGCCGGACGACACCCCGGCCTGAGCCCCGCCGGACGGCTCCCCGGCCCGAGCCCCGCCGGACGGCCGTCCTGCCGGCACTCCCGATCGGGCCCGGCGGCAACTCACTTGCGGCCCGGCGTCCAGGACAGCCCCCAGCCGTACGCGTAGTCGACGGTGCGCTGCGGGCTGACGCCGCGCCGCGGCACCAGGTACCGCGCCTCGCGCCGGACCACCAGTTCCTCGCCCTCGCGGACCAGCAGGGCCAGGGCGCACACCGGCGACTCGACCGTGCACTCGTCCAGGGTGAAGTCGACGTCGGCGCCGCGCTCGGGCCGCAGCGTGACCGTCGCGTTGAGGCCGGCGAAACTGCGGGCGCCCCGGTAGATCGTGACGAAGAACAGGACGCGCCGGAAGTACGCCGCCCGGTCCATGTTGAGGGTGAGGTGCTCGCCGGTGCCGCCGGACCGGTCGTCGCCGTCGAGCAGGATGAACGGGGGCCGGTCGAGGGCGCCGAACGCGCCGCCGAGCGACTGCACCACGCCCTTGCTGCCGTCGGACAGCTCGAACAGCGCGCACAGGTCGAGGTCGACCGGGCGCTGGCCCCATCTGCGCTGCTGCGCCTCCCAGTCGAGGGCGACGCGCAGGGCACCCGACGTCGCGCCCTGCTTGGCCAGCGAGACGGCCGGCGCCTGCTTGGTGAGCGTCACCTTGGACAGCCGGACCGGAGCAGGAGCCGGGACCGGAGTCGGGACCGGCGGCGGGGGCGGGGGCGTCACAGGAGCCGGGCCCCGGGACGCTCCGGCGGCAGCGCCCCCGGAACCGGCAACACGACCGGCAACAGCGCCGAAACCGCCCCCAACGCCCTCGCCTTGGCCACCGGCTCCCTGAACAGCCCTGTCCGCTGCGGTAGTCGGGGCCTCCGGTGGTAGGCCGGGCAGCGCGTCCCGCGCCAGCCCGTACGCCGCGGCGAGCCCCGCGAGGCCGCTCTCGTAGCCCTGGCCGACTGCGCGGAACTTCCAGCCGCCGCCCCGCCGGTAGCACTCGCCCAGCACGTAGGCGGTCTCGCCGGCCGCGTCCGCGCAGTCGTGGCGGACCGCTTCCGCGCCGCCCGCCAGCGCCCGCACCCACATGCCCGGCACCTCACCGAACGTCCCGCCGTCGCTGCGTGCCACGACCAGGACCGTGCCGACGGCGGGCTCGACGGCGGCGAGGTCGACGGTGAGGGTGTCGACTGCCTGCCCGCCGTCGACGGCGGACCCTTCGTACCGGACCGCGGCCGAGCCGTGCACCGGAGCCGCCGCGTGGACGAAGTCCGCGGCGCCGCGGGCCTGCCGGTCCGCGGTCAGCAGCAGCGCGCACAGATCCGTGCGCGGACCGCCGCCACCTGCGGATCTGCCGAACTCCAACCGCACCACGGCGGTCGGCAGCGGCGCGTTCTCCCCCCTGCGCAACGCCATCGCGTCCCCTCCCCTGCCCGTCCCTGCGCGCCCCGGCCCCCGTAGCATCCCCGGCGGCGCGTTTTACCTGATCACACCATGAAAGGGTGACCGTTTTCCGAGGATTCGCTCAGATTGATGAACGAAGGTCACTCGCTGCACGCCAAACAACCTTCTAATCGGACTCCCCAACGACCACATCGTGGGCTTAACTTATGGCTCATGACCACCCCCCGCGGTTCGTACGGTGGCGGCTACGGCGGCTACCCCTCGTCTGCGTCCTTTCCGGACACCCCGATCTACGACAGCCTCGTCGCCGAACGCGGCACCCCGCAGATCGCCCCCATCCGAGTGCCGTCGGCGTACACCCCGTACGACTCCACCGGCTACAACTCCTATGGCGGCGGCAGCAATCTGCCGGCTCTCCCGGCGCTGCCCGCCCTTCCGTCCGGCCCCTCGGCCCAGCAGCACCACCCGCAGCCGCAGCCGGTGCACAACAGCTACCCGTCGATGGGCCAGCCGCAGCCGCCGGCGCCGTACATACCGCAGCAGGCGCCGCGCCCGGCGTACAACGGCTACGGCAACGGCGGCGGCCACCCGCAGCAGCAGCAGCCGGGCGGCTACGAGGCGGCCCGCCCGGTCCCGCCGCGGCCGATGCAGCCGCGGCAGATGCCCGGGCATCCCGAGGACCAGTACCCGCGCCGGAATCTGGGGCTGGGCGCCCCGCCGGCCCAGGGCGGCTACTACCAGGGCTGATCCGCGCGCCGCGGCGCCTGCGAGGATGGGCCCATGACCATCCCACGAGTGAGCGCGCTGCACGTGTACCCGGTGAAGTCGCTGCGTGGCACCAGCACGGGGAAGGCGGTCGTGGAGCCGTGGGGGCTCGCGGGGGACCGCCGCTGGATGCTCGTCGACGCCGGGACGCACAAGGCCGTCACCCAGCGGGAACAGCCGAGCCTGGCCCTGGTGGCCGCGGCCCGGGACGGGGACTCGGGGCTGCGGCTGTCGGCGCCCGGGCACGGGCCGCTGCGCGTGCCGGTGCCGGAGCCGGCGGCGCTGGAGACGGTGCGGCTGTTCGCCGACAAGGTCGAGGTGCTGCCCGCCGGCGAGGAGGCCGACCGCTGGTTCAGCGGCTACCTCGGCGTGCCCGTACGGCTGGTGCACCTCGACGATCCCGCCGTGCGGCGGCCGGTGGACCCGCGGTACGCGCAGCCGGGCGAGACGGTGAGCCTCGCCGACGGCTACCCGCTGCTGGTCACCACCACCGCCTCGCTGGACGCCCTCAACACGCTGATCGCCGCGGGCGACCGGGCGGAGGAGGGACCGCTGCCGATGAACCGGTTCCGGCCGAACGTCGTCGTCGACGGCACCGAGCCGTGGGCCGAGGACGGCTGGCGCCGGGTGCGGATCGGCGGGATCTCGTTCCGCGTGGCCAAGCCCTGCGGCCGGTGCGTGGTCACCACCACCGACCAGGCCACGGGTGCCCGCGGCAGGGAG
>WRCZ01000532.1 GCA_009783685.1 Actinomycetes bacterium | reverse complement strand
GACGCCCTGACGGGTCAGCCGGCCGCCGGCTGCGCGGGCAGGGCGGGCTCCGCTCCGGACGCGCCCTGGGACGCCGGCGCGGCCACCGGCTCCTTCCCCGGGTCCGGCTGCGCGCCGTCCGCCTGCCCGCCGTCCGCCTGGGCGTCGGCGAGGGCCGCATCGTCGAACGGGAGCCGGCCGGCGAGCACCTCGGCGGCCCGGGCCTTGTCGAACTCGCCGGTCCAGGTGCCGACGAGGACCGTGGCGACCGCGTTGCCGGCGAAGTTGGTGACGGCGCGTGCCTCGCTCATGAAGCGGTCGATGCCGACGATCAGGCCGATGCCGTCGACCAGCACCGGCTTGTGCGACTGCAGTCCGGTGGCCAGCGATGCCAGGCCCGAACCGGACACCCCGGCCGCGCCCTTGGAGGCGATCATCATGAACAGCAGCAGCGAGACCTGCTCGCCGAAGCTCAGCGGGATGTGCATGGCGTCGGCGATGAACAGCGAGGCCATCGTCAGGTAGATCATCGTGCCGTCGAGGTTGAAGGAGTAGCCCGTCGGCACGGTGATGCCGACCACCGGGCGGCTGACCCCGAGGTGCTCCATCTTGGCCATCAGCAGCGGCAGTGCGGACTCCGACGAGGAGGTCGACACGATCAGCAGGAACTCCCGGGCCAGGTAGCGCAGCAGCGCGAAGAGGTTGATTCCGGTGCACAGCCGCAGCACCAGGCCCAGCACCACGACCACGAAGAGCAGGCAGGACGCGTAGAAGCCGAGCATGATCGTGGCCAGCGCCTTCAGCGCGTCCACGCCGGCCGAGCCGACGACCGCGGCCAGCGCGCCGAAGGCGCCGAGCGGCGCCGCCCACATGATCATGGACAGCACCTTGAACACCAGCTTCTGCAGGTGCCCGATGCCGCGCAGCACCGGCGCGCCGGCCGGGCCCATCGCCTGCAGCGCGAAGCCGGTGAGCAGCGCGACCAGCAGCGTCTGCAGCACCTGCCCTTCGGTGAACGCCGAGACGAAGCTGGTGGGGATGATGCCGAGCACGAAGTCCACGCCCTCGGCGGGGGCGTTGGCCGCCTGCGCGTGGCCGGCTCCGGCGAGCGCCTTGGTGAGGTGCAGGCCGCTGCCGGGGTGCAGGATGTTGCCGACGGCCAGGCCGATGCCCAGCGCGACGAACGACATGACCACGAAGTAGCCGAGGGCGAGGCCGCCGACCCGGCCGACCTTGGTGGCGTTGCGGACCGAGCCGATGCCCAGCACCAGGGTGCAGAAGATCACCGGCGAGATCATCATCTTGATCAGGTTGACGAATCCGGTGCCGAGCGGCTTGAGGCTGGTGGCGGTGTCCGGGGCGGCGAGCCCCAGGACCGCGCCGGCGACGGCGGCGACGATCACGGCCAGGTAGAGGTAGTGGGTGGCTCCACGGCGGCGGCTCGGACCGCCGGCGGCACCCGCCGCCGAACGGACCGGGGCTGGCTGGGCGGGCATGCGGCTCCCTCGGTGGGCCGGGCGCCGTCCCTGGCGCCCGGTCGTGGACAGGTCCCGGTGACTATGCGCGCACGACGTGAGCCAGGTCACGTTTGCGTTCATTGAGTTCGCGGATGCGCGCCGTGCGGTGCGGCACCGGACCCGCCCTCCGGCGTGGGCCGGCCCCTGCCGTCCCCGCCGGCCTCGTCACGTCCGGGCGCTCGGACCCGCCCGCGGCAGTGTGCACACTGGTGGGCATGCTCCGCCCGATACGCGCTCGCCGCAGCCCGTCCCGACCGCGCAGCCTGGCCGGCCAGCTCTTCGCGATGCAGGTCGTGATCGTGGCCGCCGTGGTCGCCGGGTGCGCGGTGCTCGCCTATGTCGACACCCGCGGCCGGGCCCAGGACGCGGCCCGCCACCGGGTCGTCTCGACCGCGCTCGCGATCGCCGACTCCCCGCAGGTGCGGAACGCGGCGGTGTCCGCCGACCCGTCGCCGGCGCTCCAGCCGTACGCCCGGCAGGTGGTCGAGGACGCCGGCGTGGACTTCGTGACGATCATGGACCCGCACGGCATCCGCTGGACCCACCCCGACCCCACCCTGATCGGCAAGCCCTTCCTCGGGCACATCGCCCCCGCGCTGCGCGGGCAGACCTTCACCGAGACCTACACCGGCACCCTCGGCCCGTCGGTGCGGGTGGTCACGCCGATCCGGGACGGGACGCGGATCGTCGGCCTGGTGAGCGTCGGCATCGAGGTCGGGCGGATCAGCCGCCAGGTCCGCGGGCAGCTCGCCGTGCTGCTCACCGTCGCCTCGGCCGCGCTGGCGCTCGGCGGCCTGGGCACGTACGTGGTCAACCGGCGGCTGCGCCGCCACACCCACGGCATGACCCCGGCGGCGCTCAGCGGGATGTACGACTACCACCAGGCGACCCTGCACGCGCTGCGCGAGGGCCTGGTGCTGCTGGACTCCGCCCGCCGGGTGGTGCTGTGCAACGACGCGGCCCGCGACCTGCTGGGCCTGACCGGGGACGTGGTGGGCCGGTCCTGCGCGGACCTGGGCCTGCCGCCGTCGCTGACCGGCGCGCTGCTGTCCTCCGAGCCGCGGGTGGACGAGGTGCACCTGACCGCCGAGCGGGTGGTCGTCGTCAACACCTCGCCGGTGCACGGCGGGGAGCACCGCGGCACCGTCGTCACCCTGCGGGACCGCACCGATCTGCAGGCGCTGACCGGGGAGTTGGACTCGGTGCGCGGCTTCGCCGAGGCGCTGCGCTCGCAGGCGCACGAGGCGTCCAACCGGCTGCACACCGTGGTGTCGCTGATCGAACTGGGCCGCGCCGAGGAGGCGGTGGACTTCGCCACCGCCGAACTGCGGCTGGCCCAGGCGCTCACCGACCAGGTGGTCACGGCGGTCGCGGAACCGGTGCTGGCCGCGCTGCTGCTGGGCAAGGCGGCGGAGGCGCACGAGCGCGGGGTGGAGCTGACGGTGACCGGGGACAGCCGGATCGACGACGGGGTGCTGCCGCCGGGGCTCGCCGCCCGCGACCTGGTCACCGTGCTCGGCAACCTGATGGACAACGCGGTCGACGCGGCGATCGAGGGCTCGGGCCCCGGCCGGCCGCGGCCCGCGGTGACCGTCACGGCCCGCGCGCAGGACGGCGAACTGCTGCTCCGGGTCGCCGACTCGGGCCGGGGCGTGGACCCGGAGACGATCAGCGAGGTCTTCCGGCGCGGCTGGACCACCAAGAGCGAGGGCCGCGGGCTGGGCCTGGCCCTGGTGGAGCAGGCGGCCCGGCGCGGCGGCGGCACGGTGGAGCTGCGCGGCGCCGAAGCGGGCGGCGCCGAGTTCACGGTGCGGCTGCCGCTGCGGCCGGCCGGGCAGGAGGCGCACGCGTGATCCGGGTGCTGGTGGTGGAGGACGATCCGGTGGCGGCGGACGCCCACCGGATGTACGTGGAACGGGTGCCGGGGTTCGAGGTGGCGGGCGTGGTCGCCACCGCCACGGCCGCGCTGCGGCTGATGGAGCGGCGCCCGGTGGACCTGGTGCTGCTCGATCTGCACCTGCCCGACGGCCACGGGCTGCGGATGGTCGGCCGGATGCGGGCGGCCGGGCTGACCGCCGACGTGATCGCGGTGACCTCGGCGCGCGACCTGGAGGTGGTCCGGCAGGCGGTGTCGATGGGCGTGGTGCAGTACCTGCTCAAGCCGTTCACCTTCCCCTCGCTGCGGGACCGGCTGGAGCGCTGGTCCCGGTACCGCAGCGAGCTGTCCGGCGGCGAGGCGTCGGGCCAGGACGAGGTGGACCGGGCGCTGTCCGCGCTGCGCAGCCCGGAGGGCGCGGCGCTGCCCAAGGGCCTGAGCGCCCCGACGCTCGCGGCGGTGACCGCGGCCCTGCGCGCCGCCGCGGCGGAGGGGCTGACCGCGACCGCGGCGGCCCGGGACGCGGGCGTGTCGCGGATCACCGCCCGCCGCTACCTGGAGCACCTGGTGGACACCGAACGCGCGGTGCGCACCCCCCAGTACGGGCAGGTGGGCCGCCCCGAGCTCTGCTACCGCTGGTCCGCCCAGCACTAGCGGCCCACCCGGCCGCATCGACGGAGCGGCGCACCTGGCCCTCGCCGGCGGCCGGGTCGGTCGAGGGAGCAGCGCAACCGGCCGGCGGAACGACCCGGTCCGCCGAGGTAGCAGCGCAACTGGCCGCGGACGGGCCGAACCAGCCGACGTAGCCCGCAACTGGCCGCAGG
>WRCZ01000531.1 GCA_009783685.1 Actinomycetes bacterium | reverse complement strand
CGCCGGCCCACTCGCGCAACCGTGCCAGGCTCGCAAGGGCGTAGGTGTTCCCCCGGTCCGCCGCCTGCTGCCAGATCCGCTCCGCGCCGCCGGGGTTCCCCGCCTTCTCCAGGTGCTGGGCCCGTTTGTGGAGTGCGCCGATGCTGTCGCGCTCGGCGGCCTGCCGCCGCAGGTACTCCTCGCGGCGTGCCGCCGCGGTCTCCTCGGATTCGGGGGCCTCCTCCCAGGGCCGTTCCGGGTTCATGCCGGCCCCGACCGGACGTCCCGGGAAGGCGCGCCGCCACATGCGCGCCGCCCCGTCGACGTCGCCGGCTCCGGCGCGGCGGCGCACCAGCGTCTCGACGTCGCGGTCCGTCCTGCCATCGGCGGCCCGCTGCCACGCTCGTTCCGAGGCATCCGCGTCCCCGGCCCGCCAGGACAGCAGCGCCAGGTTCTCCAGGGCACGGTCGCAGCCGGCGTCCGCCGCGTGCCGCCACAGCAGTTCGGCCACTTCGGCGTTCCCGGCGGACTCCTGTTGCTCGGCGAGTTCGGCCAGGGCGGTGCCGTTCCCGAGAGCGGCCGCGCGACGGATCAGCAGGCCCGCGGCGTCCAGGTCGCCTGCCTGCTCGCGCATCCGGGCCACCTCGACCATGGCCCCGCTGTTCCCGGCGTCGACGGCCTGCTGCCACAGCCGCTCGGCGCCCTGCGGGTCCCCGGACGTCGCCAGGAGCCCGGCCAGCTTCCCCAGTGCCCGCGCGGTCCCGAAGGCGGCGACCCGCCGGTAGAGCCGCTCCACCCCTGCCGCGTCGCCGGACTCCTCGCGCGAGCGCGCCATGGCCTGGACGACGGCCACGGCTCCCGCGTCGGCGGCCTGCTGCGCCAGCCGTTCGGCGGCTTCGGCCTCTCCTGCTCCTTCCCGTTCCCACGCCAGCTCCCGCAGGGCCACGTAGTCGTCGGACCGTTCGGCGAACCGTTCCGCGGCCTCCTTGTCGCCGGCCAGCTCGCTGAGGAACGCCAGATGTGTCAGAGCGGGATAGCCCTCCCGTTCGGCCAGGCGGGCCTCGGGGTCCCCCGCGTCGGCGAGCCGCTGCCAGAGCAGCACGGCCTCCGCCGTCTCCCCGGCCCGTTCGCGCAGGAGCGCGAGCGGCCGCAGCGCGTAGGGATCGCCGAGGTCCGCCGGGATCCGGTAGAGCTCGGCGGCGATCCGGAAGCGGAAGGCGGTCCGGGCCCGCTCCGCGAGGGCCTTGAGGTCACGGGGGTCGGTGACCTGGTTCCGGACGGCCGTCCAGAAGGAGTCGGGCGGAAAGGCGAGGCGCCCGCCCGCGGTGCGCGCGTGGTTGTCCAGATAGTCGTTGAGGCGGTAGACGTCGGGGAGGGCGCCGACTCCCTCCGGGTCGGCGACGGGTTCCAGCGCCGCGGCCACGCCCATCACCTTCTCCCGCGCGTACTCCAGAGCGCCGGCGAACCAGGTGTCGCCGTCCGCGGCGGCACGCTGCTCCTCGGTCAGGTACCCGACGGCGGCCGCCTTGAGGAGGGCCGCGGGCAGCAAGGGCGAGCTGTGGCCCAGGCGCCGCGCGTCCATGGCCGCGGTGATCACCGCGTGCCCGTAGGGGCCGTGCGGGGGGACGGCCTGCTGGTAGTGGTCGACCAACTGCGGGCCGGCCGCGAGGACCTGCGTGATCCTGCCGTCCGTGCCGGTGCGCGCGGCGATGCGCAGCGGATCGTGGACGCGGTCGCGCAGTCCCTTGAGGACCTGGGGATCGAACGACAGCGGTACGTCGACGAGCGCTGCCTGATGGAGCAGGGCGCGGGCGTGCGCACGGTCGTCGGCGGCCGCGCCGGGGGGTGCCGAGCGGGTCAGGGCGCGGTGGTACTCGGGCCACAGCGTGCCGATGGCCACGATCGGGCCGGGTTGCTCCAGCCGGCTGCGGAGCGCGGCGGCGGCCTGCTCGCCGTCGGTGCCGGTGAAGAGGTTCTGTGCCTCGTCGATCCACAGGACGGTGCGCGGCGCGAGGGCATCGGCGTCGAGCAGCGCGAGCAGCCTGCCGGCGCTCTTGGGGAAGACCAGCTGCCAGTCGGGCAGGCAGGAGTGGACGGCCTCGAACGCGGTGCGGGTCTTGCCCGTGCAGGACGAGCCCCGGATGAGGACGAACGTCGTCCGGTCGCGCGTGGCGGCGCCGCTCAGGTGGTCGCGCACGGCACGGTCGTGGTCGCGTTCCAGGTACTCCGGCAGGACGAAGCCGTCCGGGGCGTCGACGTGAGCGGACCCGTGGATGGCGGGGTGGACGCCGAGCTGCCGGGCGGTCCAGTCGGCGACCGGACGCGGACGGTCGGTGGCAGCCGGCTGCCGGTCCTGCGGTGCGGAGACGACGAGCTGTCCGATGCTGTGCGCGGCGATACCGCCGTGCGCGGCGTGGACGGACACGGAGTGTCGGTGGGAGGGGGCCTGATCGGCGCCGGGACCGCTCAGCCCTGGGGCGGTTCCGGCGCCGGAGGGTTTCCCACGGTCACGTCACCCATGGTCCAGGCGGCGGCCGACCCGTCCCTGGCCTCGATGTGGACGTCCCCGCCGACGGAGGTGCCCCCGTGTGCCCTGCCCTCGGCCGCACGGACCTGCGCGACCGCACGGTCCAGCGCCTGGCGGAAGCCGGGGTCCTGCTCGGCCGCGTCCTCCAGCGCCAGCTGAACCTGAAGGCGCGTCCGCACGCTCGGGCTCTCGCCCCCGGCGGCGGCTTCGTCGGCGAGGCGCTCCAGCGCGGGGTCCTCGCCGAGCCGTGCGCCGACCAGGTCGTGGAGGTGGTCCATCGCCGTGTCCAGCGTACGGTCGACCTCGGCGTCGGCCCGGCCACCGACGCGCCTGGCCTTGCGCACCAGCCAGGCGAACAGGTAGCCGATCGCCACTTCGATGCCCGACATCCGTCCCCCTCCGGCTGTGTGACTGTGCCTCACATGGTAATTGGCGGGGGCGCCTGCGGGTGGTGGCCCTGTGGACAGCGGTGGCGCAGCCGCCGCAAAAGCAATCGCGAGCGCCAGCCCGATCGCGGTCAACGCGACCCAGGCCGACCAGAGTTGACCCGCGCAGGCGAACGCAACCCGCGCGTCGCCCCCGCGTCCACCAGCCCGCGAAGAACCTTCTCGTCCCCGGCAGGTGACGGCGGAGGAAGCCGTGCCGTGCCCGGTTCCCCACGACCGGGGACGTGGGAGTGGAGCCCTAGAGGCTGAGGCTCCAGCGGCCCGCGCGCCCGGTGAGCTCAAGGGTCGACAGGGGGCTGACGTTGATGTTCCAGTACGTCGCCGGGGGCGCCTTGAGGGCGTAGACGAGCGCGGCCCGTACGACCGCCGGTTCGGCGACCGCGACGATCCGGCCGCCGTCGTCGACGGGCCGGGTATCGAGCCAACCGCCCACACGCGAGATGAAGGTGAGGAGGGACTCACCGCCGTGCGGGGCCGCGCGCGGGTCGCCGAGCCAGACATCGACGGCACCCGGTTCCCGGGCCGTGACCTCGGCCAGGGTGGCCCCGCTCCAGCGGCCCATGCTGCAGTCGCGCAGGGCGGGCTGTGCCGGCGGCGTCAGGCCGAGCGCCTCGCCGGTGTCCCGACTGCGCCGGGTCGGCGAGCAGTAGCGCAACTCGGCGGCCCCGAGCGGCTGCAGGGCACGGGCGGCACGTTGCACCTCGTACCAGCCGGCCCGGTCGAGCGGCCGGTCGTCATCGAAGCGCTCGGCCAACAGCGGGGCGCTACGCGCGGCCGTGAGGAATGTGAGCCGAACATTCATGCGGCGATCGTAGGCGCGGTGCTCGCCCTGACGGTACCTCCGCGGCCCTGCGTGATCTTCCCCGTTCCTCAGCAGGCAGTCCCCGACATCGTCGGCCGGCGGCCTTCGAGGGCACCTGCGCGCGCTGCGGAACACCGGACGCTCGCGGCGGATGGCGGGGGCCGGGGCGGCGCTGCCCGCGGCATCCGCGTTGTCCGCGTCGTCCGCAGATCACCCCGTAGACGTCATCACTATTTCCGGACAAGCCACGCCGTTTCGTCCGGACAGGCGACGTGCCGGAAGACCGGCCGGGCAACGGCCGTTGCCCGGGCGATTGCGCCGCGGCACGCCGCCCTCAGGTGGCCCGACGCCCAGGCCCCGCATGACGGCTCGGGCGCCGGCCTTGGCAAGCGCGGACTTCTCCCCGGGCTTCGGGCCCGCCGGCTCACGGGAGGCGGCGGGCGCGGAGGACGGTGTCGCGGGTGTGGGGGGTGGCGGGGTTCGTGCGGG
>WRCZ01000530.1 GCA_009783685.1 Actinomycetes bacterium | reverse complement strand
GGTTCACCGAGATCACCGGCATGGACGTGTCGGCCCGCGCGCTGGACATGGCCGCGCGGCGGCTGCGCCTGGACCGGATGGGGGAGCGCCAGTCGTCCCGGGTCTCCCTGATCCAGGGCTCGCTGACGTACACCGACCAGCGGCTGAAGGGCTACGACGCGGCGGTGCTGTGCGAGGTCGTCGAGCACGTCGACCCGCCCCGCCTGCCGGCGCTGGAGTACGCGGTGTTCGGCGCCGCGCGCCCGCGCACCGTCGTGGTGACGACCCCGAACGCCGAGTACAACGTGCGCTGGGAGTCACTGCCGCACGGCCACGTCCGGCACGCCGACCACCGCTTCGAGTGGAGCCGCGGCGAGTTCGCCGGCTGGGCGCACGCGGTGGCCGAACGGCACGGCTACACCGTGGAGTTCGTGCCCGTCGGCCCGGACGACCCCGAGGTGGGACCGCCGACGCAGATGGCGGTGCTCACCCGTGCACAGAACGCGAAGGACCCGAAGACCCCGAAGGACCCGAAGACCACGAAGGAGGCAGCGGCATGACCGAGCCGTCCGCCACCCCGCGCACCCTGCCGGTCACCGACCTGTCCCTGGTGGTGCTGATCGGTGCCACCGGCTCCGGCAAGTCCACGTTCGCCGCGCGCCACTTCCGGCCCACTGAGGTCCTCTCGTCCGACTTCTGCCGCGGCCTGGTCAGCGACGACGAGAACGACCAGAGCGCGACCACCGACGCGTTCGACGTGCTGCACTACATCGCGGGCAAGCGCCTGGCGGCCGGCCGCCGCACGGTCGTCGACGCGACCAGCGTGCAGCCCGAGTCCCGCCGGCAGCTGATCAGGCTGGCCCGCGAGCACGACGTGCTGCCCATCGCCATCGTGCTGGACGTCCCCGAGCAGGTGTGCGCCGAGCGCAACGCCGCCCGCCCCGACCGGGCCGCGCTGCCCCGCCACGTCATCCAGCGGCACCAGCGCGAGCTGCGCCGCTCGCTGCGCGGCCTGGAGCGCGAGGGCTTCCGCAAGGTGCACGTGCTGCGCGGCACCGCGGAGATCGACGCGGCGCAGGTGGTCACCGAGCGCCGGTACAACGACCTGACCCACCTGACCGGCCCGTTCGACATCATCGGCGACGTGCACGGCTGCCGCGCCGAGCTGGAGTCGCTGCTCACCGCCCTCGGCTACCGGGACGGCGTGCACCCCGACGGGCGCACCGCCGTGTTCGTCGGCGACCTGGTGGACCGCGGCCCGGACAGCCCCGGCGTGCTGCGCCGCGTCATGTCCATGGTCGCGGCGGGCACCGCGCTGTGCGTCCCCGGCAACCACGAGAACAAGCTGGGCCGCTGGCTCCGGGGCCGCCAGGTCCAGCACACCCACGGACTGGCCGAGACCATCGAGCAGTTCGCACGCGAGGACGCGGCCGACCCGGGGTTCCGCGAGCGGGTGCGGGAGTTCGTCGACGGCCTGGTCAGCCACTACGTCCTGGACGGCGGCCGGCTGGTGGTCTGCCACGCCGGGCTGCCGGAGAAGTACCACGGCCGCACCTCGGGCCGGGTGCGCTCGCACGCCCTGTACGGCGACACCACCGGCGAGACCGACGAGTTCGGCCTGCCCGTGCGCTACCCGTGGGCGGAGGACTACCGAGGCCGCGCCGCCGTGGTCTACGGCCACACCCCGGTGCCGCGCACCTCGTGGATCAACAACACGCTGTGCGTGGACACCGGCGCGGTCTTCGGCGGCCGGCTGACCGCGCTGCGCTGGCCGGAGCGGGAGATCGTCGACGTGCCCGCCGAGCGGGTCTGGTACGAGCCGGCCAAGCCGCTGCGGACCGAGGCGCCCGGCGGGCGGGAGGGACGGCCGCTGGACCTGGCCGACGTCACCGGCCGGCGGGTCGTGGAGACCGGGCAGATGGGCCGGCTCGCGGTGCGCGAGGAGAACGCGGCCGCGGCGCTGGAGGTGATGAGCCGGTTCGCCGTCGACCCCCGGCTGCTGGCCTACCTGCCGCCGACGATGGCGCCGTGCGCCACGTCCCAGCAGGACGGCTACCTCGAGCACCCGCTGGAGGCGTTCGCCGCCTACCGCGAGGACGGGGTGCGCCGGGTGGTGTGCGAGGAGAAGCACATGGGGTCGCGCGCGGTGGCGCTGGTCTGCCGCGACGAGGCGGTGGCCGCCGAGCGGTTCGGCGTCGAGGGCGTGACCGGCGCGCTGCACACCCGCACCGGCCGGCCGTTCTTCGACGACCCGCGGGTCACCGAGGAGGTGCTGGCGCGGCTGCGCGCCGCGGTCACCGCGGCCGGCCTGTGGGAGGAGTTCGGCACCGGCTGGCTGCTGCTCGACGCCGAGCTGCTGCCCTGGTCGCTGAAGGCGTCCGGGCTGCTGCGCAAGCAGTACGCGGCGGTCGGCGCGGCCGCGGGCGCGGTCTTCCCGCCGGCGCTGGCCGCGCTGGAGTCGGCGGCTGGCCGCGGCACCGACGTGTCCGCGCTGCTGGCCCGGCAGCGCGAACGCGCCGCGGACGCGGCCGCCTTCACCGACGCCTACGGCCGCTACTGCTGGACCACCGACGGCCTGGAAGGCGTGCGCCTGGCGCCGTTCCAGCTGCTCGCGGTCCAGGGCCGCAGCCTGGCCGCGCTGCCGCACGACCGCCAGCTCGCCCTGCTGGACCGTCTGGTGGCGGCCGATCCGTCCGGGTTGCTGCGCACTACGGGCAGGCTGGTGGTGGACACCGAGGACGAGGACTCGGTGGCGGCCGGCGTCGCCTGGTGGCTGGAGCTGACCGGCGCGGGCGGCGAGGGCATGGTCGTCAAGCCGCTGGACGCGCTGGTCCGCACCCCGGGCGGCCGGCTGGTGCAGCCCGGCATCAAGTGCCGCGGCCGGGAGTACCTGCGGATCATCTACGGCCCCGAGTACACCCGGCCCGAGCACCTGGCGCGGCTGCGCGGCCGGTTCCTGGGCCACAAGCGGTCGCTGGCGCTGCGCGAGTACGCCCTGGGCCTGGAGGCGCTGGACCGGCTGGCCGGCGGCGAGCCGCTGTGGCGGGTCCACGAGGCGGTGTTCGCCGTCCTCGCCCTGGAGTCGGAACCGGTCGACCCGCGACTGTGACCGACCCCTCGGGACCGGGCGGCGTCCCGGCGTGACGGCGCGGGAAAAGTGGGAAGGTCTGGTCCCATGGGATTCCACGTCGATTCCGAGACCGGGCGGCTGCGCAGCGTCATCCTGCACCGCCCGGACCTGGAACTGAAGCGCCTCACGCCCACCAACAAGGACGCCCTGCTCTTCGACGACCTGCTGTGGGTGCGGCGGGCGCGCGCGGAGCACGACGGGTTCGCCGACGTGCTGCGGGACCGCGGTGTGCAGGTCCACCTCTTCGGGGACCTGCTCACCGAGTCCCTCGCGGTGCCCGAGGCACGGCGGCTGGTCCTTGACCGGGTGTTCGACGAGAAGGAGTACGGCCCGCTGGCCACCGACCGGCTGCGGGCCGCCTTCGACGAACTGGCCCCGGCCGAGCTGACCGAGGCGCTCGTCGGCGGGATGACCAAGCGCGAGTACCTGGAGCGCTTCCCCGAGCCGGTGTCGGTCCTCTTCCACGCCATGGACCTGGACGACTTCCTGCTCAGCCCGCTGCCCAACCACCTGTTCACCCGCGACACCTCGGCCTGGGTCTACGACGGGGTGAGCATCAACGCGATGCGCTGGCCGGCCCGGCAGCGCGAGACCGTGCACTTCGAGGCGATCTACCGGCACCATCCGCTGTTCGCCGGCGGCGGCTTCCACGTCTGGTCCGAGGGCCAGAGCGCCTACCCCTCGACGATAGAGGGCGGCGACGTGCTGGTGATCGGCCAGGGCGCGGTGCTGATCGGGATGAGCGAGCGCACCACGCCGCAGGCGGTGGAGATGCTGGCGCGCGGCCTGTTCGCGACCGGTTCCGCGCAGACCATCGTCGCCCTGGACATGCCCAAGCGGCGGGCGTTCATGCACCTGGACACCGTGATGACCATGGTCGACGGCGACACCTTCACGCAGTACGCGGGCCTGGGGATGCTGCGGTCGTACACCATCGAGTCCGGCGGGGAGCCCGGCGAGCTGAAGGTCACCGACCATCCGCCGGAGCACATGCACCGGGCGATCGCGGCCGCCCTCGGCCTGGACATGATCACCGTGCTCACCGCCACCCAGGACGTGCACGCCGCCGAGCGCGAGCAGTGGGACGACGGCTGCAACGTGCTGGCCGTGGAACCGGGGGTGGTGATCGCCTACGAGCGCAACGC
>WRCZ01000529.1 GCA_009783685.1 Actinomycetes bacterium | reverse complement strand
GGTCCGGTCGAGGTTCCACTCGTCGAGCGCGCTGCGGTTGTCGTAGGTGGCGCCGGCCCCGGAGGCGACGGTCGAGACGGTCACGAGCGTGGTCGAGGTCAGGACGGAGACGTGGGCCAGGACGTGGCCGGCGTCCCATTCGCCGGGCGGGGGAACGGGTCCGGGCCCGCCGGCGGCGGCCACCGTGGCGGCGGCGTCCAGCAGCGTGCGGTACGCGGTCCCGAGTGGTGCGGTGTCCATCGGTGGCCTTCTTCCTCTCGGCGGAATGCGGTGGGCGGTGGTCCGGCTCAGGAGTGCGCGGACGACATCTCCCACGGCGCCTGCGGCAGCACCTCGCCCGTCTCCAGCAGCGACTTGAGGTTGGCCAGCACGGCCGGCCAGCCCTGCGAGATGCCGCCGAACATCTCCAGGTTGGGCAGCTTCTCGTGGGTCACGGTCAGCCGGACGATGTCCTGGTACGGCTCGACCAGGAAGGTGACGACCGACGGCTCCCGCTGCAGCTCGGCCTCCGGCCGGTCCTCGAAGGTGATGGCCAGGCGCGTCGGGGGTTCGGCGGCGAGCACCGTCCCGACGCCGTCGACCACGCCCGAGTCGTCGGCGCGGTGGTGCTCCCAGCGTGAACCCGGCTGCCAGTCCGAGAGGTTGCGGTGGCCCCAGAAGCGGGCCGTCAGATCGGCGTCCGTCAGGGCCCGCCAGACCTGCTCGGCGCTCGCGCGGATGTAGGTGACGTAGACGTAGTCCGGCACTGAAGTCGACGAATCGGTCATGGCGTAGTCCTCCGCCTGGTTCTTGATGGCACTGAGCAGGTGCAGGCGGGGCCGGTCGAACCCCGCGATCCAGCGGGCGTCGATCTCCTGGATCGGCACCGGGTTGAGGTAGTGGAGCCGCTCCCGCCCGCGCCGTACGACCGTCACGAGGTTGGCGCGTCCGAGGACGTCGAGGTGCTGGGTCGCCGACTGGCGCGTCATGCCGAGGCGGTCGCACAGCTCCCGCAGGGTCTGGCCGTTCTGCTCGCGCAGCCGGTCGAGGAGCAGCCGCCTCGTGGGGTCGGCCAGCGCCTTGAACACCGCGTCCATCTCCTGCGCCTCGAAGCTCACCCTTCGATTATGCAGGCATTTACCTGCCTATTGTCAAACACCCTGGTCAGGGGTGATGTCGCGCCGGGTCGTGCCGCCTCCGCCGTGGAAGACGGCGAGCCCCGGGCGGGACACCGAGGCGAACCCGGCCGCACCCCGGCCGCACCCTCGCGGGCACGCGCGGGTGACTCCCGCGGGTCCCCGCACGGACGGCCGGACGGGGGCGCTAGTCTCTGGGGATCATGCGCTTCCTGCACACCTCGGACTGGCACCTCGGGCGGTCCTTCCACCGGGTGAGCCTGCTCGACGCGCAACGGGCGTTCCTGGACCACCTCGTGGCCACCGTGCGCAGCGCCGACGTCGACGCCGTCCTCGTCGCCGGTGACGTGTACGACCGGGCCGTGCCGCCGCTCGCCGCCGTCGAACTCTTCGACGACGCGCTGCACCGGCTCGCCGATCTGGGCGTCCCCACCGTGATGATCTCCGGCAACCACGACTCGGCGCGGCGCCTCGGTGTCGGCGCCGGCCTCATCGGGCGCGCCGGCATCCACCTGCGCACCGACCCCGCGACATGCCACCGGCCGGTCGTGCTGTCCGACGAGCACGGCGACGTCGCCCTCTACGGCCTGCCGTACCTCGAACCCGTGCTGGTCCGCGAGGAGTTCGCCGCCGAGCGCGCCGACCACGTCGCGGTGCTGGGCGCCGCGATGGACCGGGTGCGCGCCGACCTGGCGGCCCGGCCCGCGGGGACCCGCAGCGTCGTCCTGGCCCACGCGTTCGTCACCGGCGGCGCGGCCTGCGACAGCGAACGCGACATCACCGCCGGGGGAGTGGCCGCCGTGCCGCCCGAACTCTTCGACGGCGTCGACTACGTGGCCCTCGGCCACCTCCACGGCTGCCAGACCGTCGCCGAGCGCATCCGCTACTCCGGCTCGCCGCTGGCCTACTCCTTCTCCGAGGAGCACCACCGCAAGAGCATGTGGCTGGTGACCCTCGACGGCGGCGGCGCGGTCGCCGCCGAACGCGTCGACACCCCCGTGCCGCGGCCCCTGGCCCGGCTGCGCGGCCGGCTGGCGGACCTGCTGGACGACCCCGGGCTGGAACCGCACACCGGCTCGTGGGTCGAGGCGACGCTCACCGACCCGGCCCGCCCCCACGAGCCGATGGCCGCGCTCGCCCGGCGCTTCCCGCACGTCCTCAGCCTCGTCTTCGAGCCCGAGCGCACCGGCGAGGACCGGCTCGCCTCCTACGCCCAGCGGTTGCGCGGCCGCACCGACCGGCAGATCGCGGAGGACTTCGTGGCGCACGTGCGCGGCGAGGGGCCCGACGCGGGCGAAAGCGCCCTGCTCCAGGACGCGTTCGACGCGGTCGGCGCCGACGCGGTACGCAAGGAGGCCCGCTGATGCGGCTGCACCGCCTGGACATCAGCGCGTTCGGGCCGTTCGCGGGTGCCCAGAGCGTCGACTTCGACGACCTGTCCTCCGCCGGACTGTTCCTGCTCCACGGGCCCACCGGAGCCGGCAAGACGTCCGTGCTGGACGCGGTGTGCTTCGCGCTCTACGGCCAGGTGCCGGGCGCCCGGCCCGCCAACCGGCTGCGCAGCGACCACGCCGCGCCCGGCACGCCCACCGAGGTCGTCCTCGAACTCACCGTCGGCGGACGGCGGCTGGAGATCACCCGCCGGCCCGAGCAGCCGCGCGCGAAGCGGCGCGGGACCGGCACGACCATGGACAAGCCGGTCACGCTGCTACGGGAGTCGTCCGGCGGCGAATGGCGCGGCCTGTCCACCTCGCACCAGGAGATCGGCGAGGAGATCAGGCAACTGCTCGGCATGAGCTGCGAGCAGTTCTGCCAGGTGGTGCTGCTGCCCCAGGGCGAGTTCGCGACGTTCCTGCGGGCGAGCGCGACGGAACGCGGCGCCCTGCTCGGACGGCTCTTCGACACCCGGCGGTTCACCTCGGTGGAGGCGTGGCTGCGGGACCGCCGGCAGCAGTCCGCGCAGCAGCTCGCCCGCAGCGACGAGGAACTGCTCCAGCTCGGCGCGGCGTTGCGCCAGGCCGCCGGGCACCACGCGGCCCGCGCGGACGGCGCGGACCGTTCGGGCCGCACGGACGGCGCGGATCCGGGTGGTCGCACGGTTCGCGGCGGCGGCAGGGATCGCCCGGAACTCCCGGACGGCGCCGACGCCGCAACCGGCGCCGAGCAGGACACGCCCGAGGCCCTGCTGGAATGGGCCGCCCTGCTGCGGTGCGACGCGCGCGAGCACGCCACCATCGCGGCCCTCGCCGCCGCCTCGGCCGAGGCCGACCACATCGACGCCGCCGCCGCCCACTCGCAGGCCCGCGACCTGCACGCCCTCCAGCGCCGCCACCGCGAGGCGACCGCACGCGCCGCCGCGCTCGCCGACCACCGCCCCGCCCGTGCCCGGGCCCGCACCGCCCTCGACGCCGCCCACCGCGCCGCCACCGTCGAACCTGCCCTCTCCCTGCGCGACAAGGCCGCCACCCAGCACGCCGAGGCCGCGTCCCTGGAGTCCCGCGTCCTCGCCGAACTGGCCACCACGGCGGACGCGTTGCCCCCGGCCCTCCCCGCGGCCCGCACCGCCGACGCCCCGAGCGCACCCGAGCAGGCCCCCGCCTCCGGAGCCCAGGAGGAGACGCCCGGATCCGGGCACGGTCCGGCGACCCGCGGTCCGTCGACCGGGGTGCCGCACGCCCGCGCGGCCGACGCCGGCGACCAGCCCGTCGAGGCCCGTGCGGAGGCGACGGGTGAGGAACGGGACGGCCTGTTCGGTGGTCGGGCCGGGCGTGCGGTTCCGGGTGCGGGTCGGCGGGGGACGGCCTCGGTCGCGGACGCGGTGGGCGAGGCGCGTGCGGAGGCGGCGGGTGAGGAACGGGACGCCGGGGATGGCCTTTTCGGTGGGCCGGGCGGGCGTGCGGTTCCCGGCGTGGCTCGGCGGGGGGTGACCTCGGTCGCGGACCCGGTGGACGCGGTACGAGCGGAGGCGCTGGCGCAGAAGGCGGGTGAGCTGCGCGAGGTGCTCGGGGGGCTGGGGGCCGCGTCGGAAGGCGAGGCGCGGCTCGCGGAGATCACGGCGCGGCGGCACCTGCTGGAGCGGGAAGAGGGCGAGGACGAGGACGCCGTCCGCGAGGCCCGCGCCTGGCTGGAGCGCTGGCCGCGG